>JAIEQO010000458.1 GCA_019747655.1 Gemmataceae bacterium
CCCGGCCGGGAGGGCCCGGCCGGTCGGGCGGTGGGCGGGGGCCGGGGGGGGGGCGGTGGGGCGGGGGGCGGGCCCCGGGGGGATGGGCGACGGGGTCGCGTTCGGCCCGCCCCGGCCGGGTGAGACGGCCCGGCTGGCGGCCGCCGGGGGCGGCCGGGTGGTCGTCCGCGACCCCGACCAGCCGGCCGACGCCTACTGGTGGCGGGGGCCGGCGACCGGGGTGTTCGGGCTGGCCGTCGCCCCGGACGGGCGGTCGCTGGCGGCCGGGTCCGGGGACCTGTTCAACCCCCTCCGGGCCGGCCAAATCCGGGTCCTCGGGCTGCCGGAGAAGCGGGAGCTGTTCACCCTCCCCGGGCACGCGGCCGGGGTCGGCGGGCTGGCGTACAGTCCGGACGGGAAGCTGTTGGCCAGCGGCGGGGGGGACGGAACGGTCAAGCTGTGGGGGCTGGCCGGTCGGAAGGAGTTGTGGGCGGCGAAGGTCCCGGACCTCGTGGTCGGGCTGGCGTACAGCCCGGACGGCGGGACGGTGGCGGTGGCCACGGCGTCGCTGCTGACGCTGTTCGAGCCGGGCAAGGTCATCCTCCTGGACGCCGCCACCGGGGCCGAGCGGGCGACCCTGGCCGGGCACGCCGGGAAGGTCGGGTGCCTGGCGTACAGCCCGGACGGGAAGTTGCTGGCCAGCGGCGGGGCCGACCGGACGGTCCGGCTGTGGGATACCGCCACCGGGGCCGCGGTGCGGACCCTCTCCGGCAGCCCGGCGGCGGTCGTCGCGGTCGCGTGGAGCCCGGACGGCAAGTCGGTGGTCGGGGGGTGCGGGCTCTTGCCGCTCGACGCCCCGGCCGAGGCCCGGGTGTGGGACGCCGCGACCGGGGCCGAGCGGGTGGTGCTCAGGGGGCACGCGGAGGTCGTCACCGGGGTCGGGTTCACGGCCGACGGCGAGCGGGTGGTGACGGGCAGCCGGGACGGGACGGCGAAGGTGTGGGACGCCCGGACCGGGCGGCCGCTCTTGACCCTGCGGGTGGCGTCCCACGTCTGCCGGCTGGCGGTCGACCCGACCGGCCGGTGGGTGGCGGCCGGGACGTGGACCGGGCTGGTGTACCTGTGGGACGGCGCGGGCGACGGGTGACGCCGCGCGGGCCGGGACCCGACGGTCGACCCGCCGCCGCGGGAGGCCGGGCGGCGGCCGGCGGCGGTGTACAATCACCCGGGAGGTGTCGCATGCCGCTGCACGACTGGACCGAGGACCGGGGGTGGAACGGCCTCCACACCTACTGGCAGGTCGAGTTGGTGGACTGGCTCCAGGAGCGGCTCCCGGCCGAGTACCGGGCGTACGTCGGGTCGTTCCCCGCCCTCGTCATCGACGCCCCGAACGGCCGGCCCGATGTCGGCGTCCGGAACTGGCAGCCGGACCCCCGACCCGACGACCCGCCGGCCGGGCCGGGGCTGGGTGCCGATTCGGCCCCGGACATCGAGGCCGTCGCCACCTTCGCGCTGGACGAGGGGCGGGCCATCCACATCGACCGGCACGGCCACCTGGTCGCCGCCGTCGAGATCGTCTCCCCCCGGGACAAGGACCGGCCGGAGTCCCGGGAGACGTACGCCGGCCGGTACTTCGGGTACATCCGCCAGGGCGTCCACCTCTTGCTCATCGACCTGCTGCCGCGGCCGGCCGGGTTCTCGTTCGCCGACGCCATCCGCGCCGACCTCGGCTTCCCCCAGCCGCCCCTGCCGGTGCCGTTCGCGGTCAGCTACCGGGTCGGTGAGCCGGTGCCCGAAGGGACCATCCTGGCCGCCTGGCCGCGGCCGCTGGCCGTCGGCCGACCGCTGCCAACCCTCCCGCTGGCCCTGACCGTCCACACGTCCGTCGGCATCGACCTGGAACACACCTACATGCGGGCCGCCCGGCGGGTCTACCTGACCTGACCCGGCCCGCCTCCGGCCGCCCCTGGACACCGCACGCCCGCGCGGTCATCCTGGATGTCGTCCCGACCGTGCGCGGAGACGACCACATGAACGACCGCCCCACCGGCCACGACCCGACGGCCGACCTCCCGCCGGCCGGCGACCCGACCCGCACCGCCGCCTACGACCCGGTCGATCCGACCCGGACCGCCGACCTGTCGTCGGCCGGCCGGTCCGTCACCACCGACCTGCCGGCCACCCCCACCCCCCGGCCGCCCGTCACCCCTCCCGACCGGGCCACCGCACCCAAAGACGCACCCACCGCCACCTACGACCCGGCCCTCCGGCCGACCGTCCCGGCCCCGCCGCCGGGGGTCCATGCCGCCGGTTCACCCCAGTCCGTCGTCCCCGGGTACGAGCTGCTCGGCGAACTCGGCCGGGGCGGGATGGGGGTGGTCTGGAAGGCCCGGCACCGGGCCCTCGACCGGGTGGTGGCCCTGAAGATGATCCTGGCCGGGCCGCACGCCCCGCCGGCCGTCGTCAGCCGGTTCCGGGACGAGGCCCGGGCGGTCGCCCAGTTCCAGCACCCGCACATCGTCCAGATCTTCGAGGTCGGCGAGTTCGCCGGGATGCCGTACTTCTCGCTGGAGTACGTCGACGGCGGGACGCTCTCCCGGAAGATCGCCCGGTCGCCGCAGGCCCCGCGGTACGCCGCCGGGGTGGTCGAGACGCTGGCCCGGGCCGTCCAGTACGCCCACGACCGGAACATCGTCCACCGCGACCTGAAGCCGGCCAACGTCCTGCTGACGGCCGACGGCACCCCCAAGCTGTCCGACTTCGGGCTGGCCAAGCAGGTCGAGGGGGACAGCGGGCTGACGGTGGCCGGGCAGGTGGTCGGGACGCCGAGCTTCATGGCCCCGGAGCAGGCCGAGGGGCGGCCGGACGTGGGCAAGCCGGCCGACGTGTGGGCCCTCGGGGGCGTCCTGTACGACCTCCTGACCGGCCGCCCGCCGTTCGCCGGGTCGAGCGCCCTGGACACGCTGGAGATGGTCCGGACCCGGGAGCCGGTGTCCCCGGGGCAGCTCGCCGCCCACGTCCCCCGGGACATCGAGACGATCTGCCTGAAGTGCCTCCAGAAGGACCCGGCCAGGCGGTACGCCAGCGCCGGCGAGCTGGCCGACGACCTGCGGCGGTTCCTGGACGGCCGGCCGATCGTGGCCCGGCCGGTGCCGGCCTACGACCGCGCCTGGCGTTGGGCCAAGCGGAACAAGGCCGTCGCCGTCCTGGGGTCGCTGGCGGCGCTGTTGCTGCTGGCCGTCGCCGTCACCGGGACGACCTTCGCCGTCGTCTTCAACCGCCAGAAGGAGCAGGAGCGGCAGGCCAAGGAGGAGGAGCGGAAGGCGAAGGAGTTCGCCGAAGAGCGGCGGAAGGAGGCCGAGGCCGCCCGGGAGCTGGAGGAGGCGGCGAACAAGGCCCGGCTGGAGGTGTACGCCCCGACCCTGGGGATGTTCCGGGAGGTGGCCCTGCGGCTGGACGAGCGGCTCCGCGACAAGGCCAGCCTATTACCCTTGCGGCGGGAGCTGTTCGAGAAGCTGACGGCCGAGTACGCCAAGGTCCGGGCGGCCACGGCCAAGTTCCCCAACCCGCTCGAAGTCCGGACCGACGGGGTCAACGCCACCCGGCTGGCCGACGTGCTCCTCCTGTCCGGCGAGACGACCGCCGCCGGCGAGCTGTTCGACAAGGCCGCCGTCCTGTTGGAGAAGGCCATGCGGGACAACCCGGACGACCCGGTCCACGTCCGGAACCTGGCGGCCGTCATCAACCGCCGGGCCGACGTGGCCGCCCGGTTCGGGGACGGGGCCAAGGCCCGGGCGCTGTACGCGGAGGCGCTCAAGCTGCGCGAGGAGTGGTCGAAGCGGCTGGCCGGCGACCCGCCCCCGGTCCGGGCCGAGGCCCGGCGGGCGGTCGCCCAGTCGCACTTCCTCGTCGGCAAGGCCGACCTGGAACTCGGCGACCCGGCCGCCGCGGCGGTGTCGCTGGCGGCCGCCGACCGGGAGTACGCCGCACTGCCGCCCCGCCACGAGGAGCCGAAAGTCCGGGACGAGCGGGCCGGGGTGTGGGACCGGCAGGGGGACGCGGCCCTGGCCCTCGGCAAGCCGGACGACGCGCTCGGCTACTACCGCAAGTCGCTGGCCGCCCGGGAGGCGGCGGCGCGGGAGTCCGGCGGGGACGCCGGCTACCGGGCCTACGCCGCCAACGCCCGGATGACCCTCGGCGACTTCCACCTGACCGCGAAGGGCGACCCGGCCGCCGCCTGGGCCGAGTACGCGACGGCCGCGGACGGCTACGGCCGGCTCCTCCGGGACGACCCGGACAGCCTGCCGGCCCGGCGGGAGCTGTCGACGGCCCGGTACAAGCTCGGGGTGACGGCCGGGCGGCTGCCGGCCCTCGGCGGGCTGGTCGGGCCGGCGGTCGCGGCCGGGCAGTTCGCGGCGGCGAATCGGGCCCGGGCGGAGCTGGCCGAGATCGACCGGCGGGACGCCCAGGCCCAGGTCGACTGGATGCTGGCCCTGGGGCGGTGCGGGAAGCCGGAGGCGGCCCGGGCGGTCGGGTGGGTGGTGCGGCGGCAGGTCGGGGGCGACCGGCGGCTGTTGTTCCACCTCGCCTGCGGGTACGCGGTGGCGGCCGGCGGGGCGGCCGACCCGGCCGAGGCCGCGGCGTGCCGGGACCGGGCGGTCGGGGTGTTGGGGGACCTCGTGGCCCGGGGCTGGAAGGACCGCTTCGCCCTGGAGCACGACCCGGACCTAGACGCCGTCCGGGGCGACCCGCGGTTCGCCGAGCTGGTGGCGAAGGTGCCGCAGCCGAAGCCGTAGGCCCCGGCCGGGCTCCCACCCCGCCTCAAAATCCCCCGAATAGTCGCATTTTCCTTGCGTGGTGGATTGGCCGGCTGATACGCTTAAACCCGCTAACCCCTACAACCGGCCCCCGGGACGACTCGCACCCGGCGGCCGGTCCGGCGGCCCGCCCGGGGTCGGGACGGCTCGCACCGTCCCGGCCCGCCGCCGGAAATCTTCGGGGCCGTCCGAAAATCCGTGTCGTGTCGGCCGGTCCGCCCTCGCTGAAGCGAATGGCCCGGCGCCCAACCCCTTCCCGGCCGGCTTCGGAGATGGCTCATGACCCCCCCCTGGCTCCGCGAGTTCCGCCGCCGCCTGTCCGCCCGCCCGGCCGCCCCGGTCCGCCGCCCCCGGGCCCGCCTCCGGGCCGAGGAGCTGGAGGACCGCTCGACCCCGGCCACCATCACCTGGACCGGCGGGGCCGGCGACCTGAAGTGGGAGACGGCCGGGAACTGGGACCTGAACCGGCTCCCGACCAGCACCGACGACGCCGTCATCCCGGACATCGGGGCCGCCGGGCCGAGCCTGACCGTCACCCTCGACAGCGGCACCCCGACCGTCCGGAGCATCACGGCGGCCGAGAACCTCACCCTGTCCGGGGCGAACACCGTCCTGACCCTGTCCGGCGGCACCAGGACGGTGTCGGTCGGCGGGACGTTCACCCTCGACGGCGGCGCCATCGCCGGGGCCGTCCTGGCCTCCCCGACGGTCGGCCGGACCGGCCGCACTACCCTCGACGGGGTCACCCTCGACGCCCCGCTCGACCTGACCCAGGCGGGCGGCGTGTCCGTCCAGCTCCGCGGCGACATCGTCCTGAACAGCACCGTCTCGGTCGGGGCGGCGGCCAATGCCGGGGCGTCCGCCGAGGTCTACCTCGCGGCCGACACCAGCATCACCACCGCCGCCCCGGCCGGGACCGGCGCGTTCGTCCTCGGCGGGGGCGGGTCGAACACCCTGTTCCGGGGCAACTTCCGCACCACCATCGGGCCGGGGGTGCTCGTCCGCGGGTGGAAGGGGGGGATCGGCACCGGCGGCCCGCTCGTCAACCGGGGGACGATCCGCAAGGACGTGGGGCCGGCCGACAACGGCGGGACGATGTCCGTCAACCCCGGGAGCGGCGGCCGGAACGAGGGGGTGATCGAAACCACCGTCCCCGGGACCCTCCAGGTCTCGAACATCAACAACGGCCCCTGGACGAACGCCGCCGGCGGGACCATCTCGGCGTCCGGCGGGGCCCTGGTCAACATCGGCCTGAACACCTCCGTCCTCGCCACCCCCGACACCTGGACCAACCTGGGCATTATCTCCGTCGCGGCCGGGACCCGGCTGGACCTGTACGGGCAGCTCACCCAGGCCAAGATCGGCACCCTGGTCCAGGACCCCACGAGCCTCGTCAACCTGGCCGGCGGGACCCTGACCGGCGGGCTGACCCTTTCCGACGCGACCGGCAGCTACCGGCTGGCCGGGATGACCATCCAGGGCGGGACGTACTCGGTCGCCCCGGGGAGCACCGCCGCCCTCCTCCCGACGGTCAACGGCGGGACGCTCGACGGGGTGACGATCGACGCCCCGCTCGACCTGTCCGTGGTCAACAACGCCTCGGTCACGCTGGCCGGGAACGTCGTCCTGAACAGCGTGGTGTCGATCGGCAGCCCGGCGGCCAACGGCAGCTACGGCCAGGTCCGCACCCTCGGCGATACGGCCATCACCACCACCGCCCCGGCCGGGACGGCCCGGTTCGTGTTCGGGTCGAGCGGGAATAACTTCCTCGTCCAGTCCCGGTACTCGGACGCCCTGACGATCGGCCCGGGCGTGCTGATCCGCGGCCAGACCGGCGGCATCGGGCTGGGCGGCGGCCTCCGGTTCACCAACCGCGGGACCATCCGCCGGGACGTGGCCGGCGGGGCGACGCTCCAGGTGTACTTCGGGGGCGGCGGCCGGAACGAGGGGGTGATCGAGGCGACGGCCCCGGGCCTGTTGGCCCTCCAGGGGAACGCCGGGGTGGCCTGGACGAACGCCGCCGGGGCGACGATCGCGGCGTCCGGCGGGGCGACGGTGGATGTCGGCGGCGACGCCCCCCAGACCTGGACCAACCAGGGGACGATCTCGGCCGCCACCGCCCCCGGGGTGAGCCCCACCACCGTCCGCTTCCGCGGCCAGCTCACCCGGGCGGGGATCGGGACCGTGGCCCGGGACGCCGGGAGCGTGGTGCAGCTCTTCAACGGGGCGGTCCTGACCGGCGGGCTCGCCCTGACCACGGCCGACGGCGAGTGGGTGCTCAACGGCGGCACCGTCCAGGGCGGGACGGTGTCCGCGACCGGGGCGGGGAAGCTGGTCGGGGCGAGCGGCATCCTGGACGGGGTGACGTTGAACACCCCGATCGACCTGACCCGGACGGTCGCGGCCGCCCTCGGCGTCCGGAACGGGCTGGTGCTCAACGCGGTCGTCCCGGTCGGGTCGGCCGACGGCCGGACCTACGCGCAGGTCAGCCCGGCCGCCGGGGCCGTCATCACCACCGCCGGCGGCGGCGGGTTCGTCCTCGGCCCGAACCGGTCGAACGCCGTCTACGCGCCCAACGGCACCGTGACCGTCGGCCCGGGGGTGACGGTCCGGGCCGCCGGCGGGACGGTCGGGGCCGGCGGGGCGTTCCTCAACTCGGGGGCGGTGACCGCGGCCGGCGGCCGGGTCGACCTCGTCCTCGGCCCGGGCGGGGTGAACTTCGGCACCATCCGGGTGGAGGCGCCGGCCCAGGCCCGGCTGATCGGGGGCGGGTGGGTGAACGCCCCCGGCGGCCGGATCGAGGTGGCCGGGGGGGCGGTCGACACCGCCGCCGGGGCGGCCGACCGGTGGACCAACCTCGGGACGATCGCGGCGACGGACCTCGTCCTCGGGCCGTTCCAGAACTACGCCCCGGTGGTCAACCTGGCCGGGACGTTCGCCCAGCGGGACCTCGGCTCCTTCACCCGCACCCCGCGGACGACGGTGAACCTGGTCGGCACCCTGGTCGGCGGGCTGACCCTGGACGACACCCTGGGGTCGTGGAACATCGCCGGCGGCACCCTCCGGGGCGGGCGGTTCGCCGTCGCCCCGGGGAGCGGGGCCCGGCTGACGGCCACGGCCGTCAACAACTACCTGACCCAGGGGGTCACCCTGGACGCCCCGATCGACCTGACCGGCGGGGGATCCCCGGGGCTGGTGGTGACCGGCGGGCTGACCCTGAACGCCACCCTGGCGGTCGGCGGGGCGGCGGGTTCCGGCGGGGGGTCGGTCCAGTTCACCGGCGGGACCCAGGAGCTGCGGACCGACGGCGGCGGCCGGGTGGTGTTCGGGGCGTCCGGTGGGAACAGCCTGACGGTGACCCGGGGTGGGACCCTGACGATCGGCCCGGGGGTGGTGGTCGAGGGGGAGGCCGGGTACGTCGGGCTCGCCGCCCCGGGGGCGGCCGACACGATCGTCAACCGGGGGACGATCCGGGCCACCGTCCCGGGGCCGCGGGCGGTGACGATCAACCCCGGGGTGTTCCAGAACCTCGGGACCGTCCGGGCGACGAACGGGGCCCGGCTGAACGTCCAGCCGGCCACCACCAACCTCAACCTGTCCGGCCCGACCGTGACGGTCGGGTCGGCGAAGGTCGTCGCCGCCACCCTGGCCGGGGGGACCTGGGGGGCGGACGCCGGCGGGCGGGTGTGGCTGTTCCCGACCGGGCTGCCGATCAGCCTGAACGGCCCGGCCCCGGGCGACTACGCGGTCATCCGGGTCGACCGGAACGCGGCCGCGGTGGTCCTCGACGGCCCGACCTCGGGGTTCGTCAACGGGTCGACGGCGGCCGCCGGGCTGGGGCTGGCCGACCCGTTCGCGGCCCTGGCCGAGAACCTCGGGCCGGGGAGCTTCACCGTCCGGAACAACCGGCCGTTCACCCCCGCCCCGGCGTTCGTCAACCGGGGCGACCTGACGATCGGGATCGGGGCGGCCAACGCCCCCGGCGGGACCTCGTTCCGCCAGCTCGGTGGGACCCTGACGGTGGACGGGACGTTCGCCCCGCCGGGCGGGACGCTGACGGTCGAGGGCGGGGTGGTCGGGGGCGTGGGGGTCATCCAGGGGGACGTGGTCAACGGCGGGACGGTGGCCCCGGGGGCGTCGCCCGGGTTCCTCCGGGTGTTCGGCAACTACGCCCAGACGGCGGCCGGGGTGCTGGACCTGGAAGTGGCCGGCCGGGACGGGAACGTGCCGGAGTACGACCGGCTCCAGGTGACGGGCGACGCGGTCATTGCGGGCACGATCCGTGGGACGCTGGCGGATACGTTCCAGCCGGCCCCGGGGGATGCGTTCACGGTGGTGACGGCGAAGACGCTGACCCTGCAGGGCCCGCGGTACGAGCTGCCGGCCCCGGGCGGGTCGCTGCGGGAGCTGGCCCCGGTGCCGGCGGCCGACAAGCTGACGCTCGTGGCCCGGCGGGTCCCGCCGATCGGGTTCGGGTACGCCACCACGATGGGCGGGCCGCAGGCCCCGGCCCCGGACCCGGCCACCACCCGCCCGAACCGCGTCGCCCTCGACGCCGCCGGGAACAGCTACGTGACCGGGGTGATCGGGGACGGGACGACCGACCTCGACCGGGAGGGCCCGGGCGGGGCCCAGGGGGACATCCCGGTCGGCCAGGGCGAGGTGTTCCTGGCCAAGTACGACCCGGCCGGGCGGGTCGTGTGGGTGCGGACGTTCGGCCGGAGCAACGACGGCCCGGCGGGGCTGGCGGTGGCCGTCGACGGGCGGGGCAACGCCGACCCGGCCGACGACCGGGTGTACGTCGCCGGGTCGCAGTTCGGCGGGTTCGACGTGGGCGGGTTCATCCGCCGGTACCGGCCGGACGGGACGCTGGAGGCGGTGGCCGACCTGGACGGGGGCAGCAGCGGGTCGTCCGAGGTCGGCGGGCTGGCCGTCGGGCCGACCGGGAACGTGGTCGTCGCCGGCCGGGCGAACGAGTTCGTCGACCTCGACCCCGGCCCGGGGGCGGTCTTCCCGCCGGCCGGCCGGGAGTTCTTCGTGGCCGAGTACACCCCGGCCTTGGCCTACGTCCGGTCGGCCTTCCTCGCGTCGACATCCGCCGCCCCGGCGGGGGTGGCGGTCGACGCGGCCGGCGACGTGTGGGTCGGCGGCACCTTCGGGGGCGCCCTCGGCGGGCTGGGCACCGGCCCGCTGGTGTCGGCCGGCGGCGGCGACGCCTTCCTGGTCAAGTTCCGCGGGTCCGGCGGCACCTTCACCGACCTCCTGTCCCGGCGGTACGGGGACACCGACGCCGACTCGGCCGCCGGGGTGGCGGTGGCCCCGGACGGGTCGGTCTACCTGGCCGGCACCTTCCGCCGGGCGGTCGACTTCGACCCGGCCGCGGACCGGGCGTTCACCCTCATCAGCGGCGGCGAGGGGGACGTGTTCGTCCTCAAGCTGGCCGCCGAAGGGGCGTTCCGGTGGGCCCGGGCGGTCGGCGGGTTCCGGGCCGACGCGGCCGGCGACGTGGCCGTCGACCCGGCCGGGAACGTGTACCTGACCGGGGGGTTCAGCGACGCCGTCGACTTCGACCCGCTCGACGGGACGTTCCTGCTGTCCACCGCCCCGGGGACGGCCCAGCAGGCGTTCGTGGCCGCGCTCGACCCGGCCGGCCAGTTCCGGTGGGCGGCCCAGCTCGGGGACCGGCCGGGGGCGGTCGCCGCCGGCCGGGGGGTGGCGGCCGACGCGGCCGGGCGGGTGGCCTCGGTCGGGCTGTTCGAGAACACCGTCGACTTCGACCCGACCGGGGGGACGGCCCTGCGGTCGTTCACCCCGCCGGCCCCGGGGGCCCCGGCCGGGTACGTCTCCCTGCTCACCCAGAAGGCGGCCCCGCGGGTGTCGATCGCGGGCGTCCCGGCCGGGCCGGTCCCGCAGGGGGCGACCCTGGCCCTGGCGGCGGCCGTCACCGACCCGGACTCCACCTCGTTCACCTACGCCTGGGCCGTCCAGCGCGGGACCGACGCCCCGCTGGTCGGGGCCGGGCCGGTGTTCGGGGCCGTCGCCCTGCGGCCCGGGGTGTACACCGTCACCCTGGTCGTCACCGACGAGACCGGCAACAGCACCACCGCCACCGCCCGGGTGAGCGTCACCAACGCCGCCCCGCGGCTCAACCCGACCTCCTACGCGTCGGCCGCCGCCCTGCCCGAGCCGGCCCCCGCGGCTGGCGCCGGGGTCGGCTCCAGCCTCGCCACCGGCGGCGGGTTCACCCTGGCCGGGGCCCCGGGTGCC
>JAIEQO010000702.1 GCA_019747655.1 Gemmataceae bacterium
GTCGCCCACGCCCTGCAAGAAGCCTTCCGCGGCCTCTTGATGACCGGCCGGCAGCCGGTCGGGTTCCTGTTCCTGGAGGTGCCGCCGGACAAGGTGGACGTGAACGTCCACCCGACCAAGGCCGAGGTCCGGTTCCAGGAGAACTCGCTGGTCTACTCGCTGGTCCGGGCGACGGTCAAGGCCCGGCTCTTGCGGGAGAACCTGGTGCCCCGCTTGAGTGTGCCCGAAGGGCAAGAGGTCGGGGGCAGGAGTCAGGAGTCAGGGGTCAGGAGTCAGGAAGAACACGCGGGGCTGTTCTCGCCGCGGCAGGGGCTGGCGGACCGGACCGTCGCCCCGTGGGACAACGAATACAGACCCCTCCCCCCGTCCCCCTCCCCCGCGGGGGGAGGGGGGGACCGGACCAACGGCTTCCCGTCTGTCTCCCCTCCCCCCGCGGGGGAGGGGCCGGGGGTGGGGTCCTTCTTCCTCCCCTCGCCGGCCCGCCAGGAGCGGATTCCGTTCGGTCCGGCGGGGACCCCTCCCCCGAACCCCCTCCCCGCAACGGAGAGGGGGGACCAGACCGAGCCGGCTTCGTCTTCCTCTCCTCCCCCCCCCGGGGGAGGGAAGGAAAGGGAGGGGGGCGGACCGGGGGAGGGGTCTTCCGGCCTTGCCCCCCCTCCCCCCGCGGGGGAGGGGGACGGGGGGAGGGGTCTTCCTGTACCGGCCCTCCCGCCCTTCCCCCTGCCCTCGCCCGGGACCGCGTTGCAGGTCCACGACTCGTACCTCGTCCTCGAAACCCCGGACGGGATGCTGGTCATCGACCAACACGCCCTCCACGAGCGCATCCTGTTCGAGCAGCTCCGCCGGCGGGTCCGGGAGGGCCGGCTCGAAGTCCAGCGGCTGCTCATCCCCGAGCCGATCGACCTGCCGGCCGAGCAGGCGGCCCTCGTCCTCGAAGCCGCCGACGCCCTCCGCGACCTCGGGCTCGAAGTCTCCGACTTCGGCGGCAACACCGTCCTGCTCTCGTCGTACCCGACGCTGCTGGGCCGCAAGCCGCCGCACGAAATCTTCCGCGGCGTGGTCGACTACCTGCTGTCGAAGGAGCGGCCGCCGACCCGGGACGCCCTGATGCACCACCTGACCGCCACGATGGCCTGCAAGGCGGCCGTCAAGGCCGGGGACAAGCTGACCCCCGAGGAAATCCGCTACCTCCTCCACCTCCGCGACCTCGCCGACGACTCCCACCACTGCCCGCACGGCCGGCCCACCTCCCTGCTCTTCAGCCGGCAAGACCTGGACAAGCAGTTCCGCCGCATCTGACCGCCCGGGCCGAACCGGCCAACCCACCCTCCTCACGGCGGTAGACACCCTGCCGCCATATGTTATTGTGTATACTATAGTCGTCCGGGGTGGGTCTCGGCCGCCAGGCGGGATGGGGTGGCCACCGTGACCGGGTCCGGGATCGGTGTGGCGGAGGCGGAAGCGATGGCCGCACAACAAGTTGGGACGGATTTCGGGATCGACCGTGACCGCCTGGTCGCATCGCCGGCCGCGTCCGATCGCGCGGAAGTCGTTATCGAGTCGCGGGATCGGGCGGACTCGGCCGATGACGACAAAACGAGGGGGGGAGGGCGTGGGCGGAATCCGGCGGTGGGCCCGGGGCGTTGGGCCGGTTATCATGGAGCCGACCGCTGCCGTGACTCAGGACGACCCGCCATGCGCCGCGCTTCCCTGGCCCTCCTCGGGGTATTGCTCCTGGCCACGTCCGCCCCGGCCGTCATCCTCAAGCTGACCCCGCTCAAGGACGTGCTCGACGGCGAGCAGCTCATCTTCGTGGCCACCGTCGACAAGCTCGACCCGGACAAGCCGGCCGTGGTCCTGAAGTTCGCCGAGAAGCTCAAGGGCGAGGCCCCGTTCGAGACGCTGCCGGTCAACCTGACGGGCGATGCCGAGGCCAAGAAGGGCGGGCACACCCGGGTGATGCTCGACCGGCTCGACCCGGCCCGGAAGGTGGTGGTGTTCGCCTCGAAGGACGGCGACAAGTACCACGCGATGGCGTTTACCGAAGGGACGTGGTTCTCGCTGCGGGGGACCGTGGGGGACGACGGGAAGGCGGTCCGGTGGGCGTTCCTGCACGCCGAGCCGTACCTCCGGCGGACGTTCAAGGGGACGACGGCCGAACTCAAGAAGGTGGTCGAGGACGGGTTGGCCGGGAAGGCCGAGCCGCCCAAGCCGAACCAGAAGGAACCGCCGGGGTTCGGCCCTCCGGTCGAGAAGAAATGCGGAATGCGGAATGCGGAATGCGGAATCGAAGACCGGAAGACGCACGCGCCCCCCGGTCTTCATTCCGCATTCCGCAATCCACAATCCGCATTGTTCGCGGTGATCCCCTCCTTCGTCCTCGTGGGGCCGCTCGCCCTGGTCGCGGCGCTGTTCCCGGGGGTGGCGGCCCGGCTGGCGGTCGGGATGCGGCGGTGGCGGGCGTTCCTGATCGTCGCCGGGGTGAACAGCACCCTGGCCCTGGTGTATTGGCTCGTCCGCGACCAGGGCTGGTTGCCCGATCTCGGCTGGGTGGTGTCGTACCAGGGGTTCACCGCCCTGCTGCTGGCGTCCACGGCCGTCGGGCTGGTCTGGGCCGGCTGCCGCTACCGGCGGATGGCGGCCGACGACCCGACGGTCACGGCCCTACCGCGGGCCGGCGAGGTCGGGGCGCTGGCCGGGCTGGCGGCGTTCGTCGGGGTCATCCTGGTGGTGGCCCGGCTGCTCGGCGGGTCGTGGACCGCGGCCGCCCTCGACCTGCCGATGCGGGAGTTCACGCTCATCGGCCTGGGGCTGGTCGCGGCCCTCGGCTATGCCGGCTACCGGGCCCTGACCCGCCGGTCGGACGGGGCGGCCCCGGCCGTCCGGCTCAGCCTGTCGGGCGAGGCGGTCGGGCTGGGGGTGCTGTTCCTCGGCGGGGTGGTGGCCCTGCTCGCCGGCGGCGACCGCCCGGCGCCGGCCGGTGCGATCGGCGTGGCCGAGGGCGGCGGGTACGACCCGGGCCAGGCCCGGATCAAGCTCGCCGGCGTGCAGGTGTGGGAGGTCCCGGCAGGCCATCAGGTGATGTCGGGGATTACGGTCGCGGGCGACCGGCTGTACTTCGGGACGGCCAAGAAGACCGGATTCCGGGAGTCCGGGGCGGTGGTCGCCCTCGACCGGCAGACCGGCCGGGAGGTGTGGGCCTACGCCGACGGGGTGCGGCCGGTGTACTGCACGCCGACGGCCTCGGGCGGCAAGGTCTACTGCGGCGAGGGGCTCCACACCGACAGCGGCTGCCGGCTCCTGTGCCTCGACGCGGAGACGGGGAAACCCGCATGGCCGCGGCCGTTCGAGACCGGCAGCCACACCGAGGGCCGGCCGTGGGTGGCGGACGGGAAGGTCTACTTCACGGCCGGGGACGACGGGCTGATCTGCGCCGACGCGGCGACCGGTGCGAAGGTTTGGCAGTTCGCCGGCAAGGACCAGGGGTTCCACATCGACGGGCCGGCGGCGGTCAGCGGCGGGCGGGTGTTCGCCGGGAGCGGGCTCTACACCCCGGCGCTGCTGGCGGTCGACACGGCCTCGGGGAAGGGGGTGTGGCGGTCGCCGCAGCCGCTGCGGTCGTTCGGGCCGCCGCTCGTCCTCGGCGACACGGTCGTCTACGGCCTCGGGACGGGGAACCTGACGAACGACGTGTTCGAGTACGAGGAGGAGGGGAAGCCGGCCGAGGCGAGCCCGGCCGGGGCGGTGGTGTGCGTCAGCGCGGCCGCCGGCAAGGAGGTGTGGCGGCGGCCGCTGCCGGCGTCGGTCCACACCCCGCTGGCAGCGGATGGCCTCTTCGTCTACGCGACCTGCCGGGACGGGGCCGTCTACTGCCTGAACCGCCGGACCGGGGCGATCCGCTGGTCGCTCGGGCTCGGATCGCCGCTGACGGCCGGGGTCGCCGCGTTAGCCGACGCGGACGGGGTGCCGGTGGCGGTGTACGCCGTCTCGGCCGAAGGGCGGGTCGTCTGCCTGAGCCCTTACACCGGGAAGGTGATGTGGTTCCGCGACCTGCGGGAGCACACCGGCCGACTGGTCGAAGAGGTCATGTCCACCCCGGCGGTCGTCGCGGACGGGACCAAGCGGGCGGTCTACATCGGGGCCCAGCTCCGCAACCGGAACACCGGGGCCAAGACCGCGGCCGTGTTCCGGCTCGACGACGAAGCCGGGGAGTGAGCGGCGCGTCCCCTACAATGGCCGGAGCGCCCCCACCCACGCGAGAGGCATCCGATGCGCACCGTGACGGTTCTGCTGGCGGCCGCCGTTGCGGCGACGACCTTCGCCCGGGACGACAAGGCCGAGCAGGAGAACAAGAAGCTCGCCGGCACGTGGACGCTCGTGTCCGGTCGGGTGGACGGCAAGGCGGTATCGGAGGAAGACGTCAAGGTCACGAAGGTCACCTGGGACGGGGACAAGGCGTCGGTGGTGTCGCCGTACCAGTCGAAGGACCCGATCACGGCCAAGAGGACCCGCCTGGACCCGGGGAAGAAGCCGGCCGAGATGGACTGGGTCCGGGACGCCGGGCCGCAGAAGGGGAAGACGATGCTGGCGATCTACGAGTGGGTGGACGACGACACCTACCGGATCTGCTTCGACCCGGCTTGCGAGGGGCGGCCGAAGGAGTTCAAGGCCGAGGCCGGGTCCGGCCACATCCTCCACGTCTGGAAGCGGGCGAAGAAGTAGCCGGCAAGTGGGGGTCACGGGTCCGGAGAGGGCCGACCATGCTCACGATCCACGGGCCGCGGCCGCGGCTCTGTTCCGGGCCGGGCCGCCGTGAGTTCCTCCGGGCCGGGTCGCTCGGGTTCCTCGGCCTCGGGCTGCCGGACCTACTCCGAGCCCGGGCCAGCGCCGGCTCGAAGCCCGGCCCGGCCCGGAACTGTATTCTCCTGTTCCTGACGGGCGGCCCACCCCAGCAGGACACCTGGGACCCGAAGCCGGACGCCCCGGCCGAGGTCCGCGGCGAGTTCGCCGCCATCCCCACGGCCGTACCCGGGGTCCGGTTTGCGGAACACTTCCCGTTGCTCGCGGCCCGGGCCGACAAGCTGTGCGTGGTCCGGTCCGTCACCCACCCGGACCGGGTCCACACGTCGGCCGTCTACACCGCCCTGACCGGCCTGCCGCACCCGCGGGCGAACCAGGACGGCCCGCAGCCCGGACCCGACACCACCGACCACCCGCACGTCGGGTCGCTGGTCGCCCTGGCCCGGTCGGGGGCCGGCGGGGTGCCGCCGTTCGTTGCCCTGCCGGAAGTCCTCAAGGAGGCCGGGGTCCATCCCGTTCCCGGTCTCGGGCCGGGGTTCCTGGGCACCCGGTACGCCCCGTTCCAGCTCCTCGCCGACGCCGGCCGGGCCGGGCTGCGGGTGCCGGACGTGGTCCTCCCGGCCGACGTACCCGCGGACCGCTTGCTCGGCCGGGAGGGGTTGCTCGGCCGGCTCGACCGGGCGGCCGGGCGGGTCGAGGCGGCCGGGGGGATGGACGTGTGGCAGCGGAAGGCGCTGGACGCGGTCCGGGCCGGCGGGCTCGGGCAGGCCTTGGACCTCGACCGCGAGGACCCCCGGACCCGGGACCGGTACGGCCGGCACCTGTTCGGGCAGGGGTGCCTGATGGCCCGGCGGTTGGCCGAGGCCGGGGTCGGGCTGACCACGGTGTACTGGCACTACGAGGGGCCGGACGACTCGCCCGTCTGGGACACCCACGAGAACAACTTCAAGCACCTGCGGGGGCGGCTGATGCCGCCGACCGACCGGGCGGTGTCGGCCCTTTTGGACGACCTGGCCGACCGGGGGATGTTGGACGAGACGCTGGTGGTGGTGATGGGCGAGTTCGGCCGGACGCCGAAAGTGAATCCGAAGGCCGGACGGGACCACTGGGGGCGGGCGCAGTCGGTGGTGTTCGCCGGGGCGGGGGTGCGGGCCGGGACGGTCTATGGGGCGACGGTCCGGGACGGCGGGGAGCCGGCCGACAAGCCGGTCGGCCCGGCCGACGTGACGGCCACGATCCTGCACCTGCTGGGGGTGCCGCCTGACCTGGAGGTGACCGACCGGACCGGCCGGCCGATCCGGGCCTGCACCGGCACCCCGATCGCCGGCGTCCTGGCGTGAGGCAGGGCGATCTAACTCCGGCCGTCGACGAGGTACGGGAATGATCGAGGCCGACGTACAACTCTACCTCGTGTCCCGCGAGCGGCTGGCGAGACTTCAAAAGACCGTCGGTTTCGCCGCCATGCCACGGGTCGGAGAGTTCGTCAAGCTGCGGAACCACGATCAGGGCGACTACTTCGCCTTCTCGGTTGTGCAGGTCACGCACCGGGAGGGCGGCCCGCCCGAGGTGTGGCTACGCCTGATGTCCTCCGTCGACGGCCGGTCGGTGCCGGACTTCATCGAGGACGGCGAGTTGGACGAGTACGTCACCGGGTACGGGCACGAGGGGTGGGAGTTCAAGTCACTCGCTCCCAGCCGCACGTCCGGGGACGGCGGCGCGTGAGGTGGGCTGTGGGTTGGCCTGGTACTCCCTGGGACCGCGGCCGTCCGGGCCGCTCTTGGTTGGGGATATGAGCGGCGGGGACGGCCGCGGTCCCAGGATGAACGCCACTACCCGATGACCGCCTTGATCGGGCTGCCGTGGTCGATGTCCAGCCGCTTCCGGCCGGGGACCTCGAGCTTCCGCGAGTCGAGCCCGAGTTGGTGCAGGATGGTGGCGTGCACGTCGGTGACGTAGTGCCGGTCCTCGACGGCGTGGAAGCCGATCTCGTCCGTCGCCCCGTGGACCACCCCGCCCTTGACCCCGCCGCCGGCCAGCCAGACCGAGAACCCGTAGATGTGGTGGTCCCGGCCGTCCGACCCCTGCGTCCCCGGCGTCCGCCCGAACTCGGTGGCGAACACCACCAACGTGTCCCTCAGTAACCCGGTCCGCTTTAGGTCTGTCAGGAGCCCGGCCACCGGCTTGTCGATGGCCAGGCAGTTCGCGGCGTGGTTGGCCTTCAGGCCGCCGTGGGCGTCCCACACGCCAGCCCCGCCGGCCCCGTGCTGGACCTGGACGAATCGCACGCCCCGCTCGACCAGCCGCCGGGCCGCCAACATCTGCCCGCCGAACTCCTGCGTCTCCTTCCGGTCGAGCCCGTAGAGCTTCTTCGTCTCCTCGCTCTCCTGCGCGAAGTTCAGTACCTCCGGCAGCGACTTCTGCATCCGGAAGGCGAGTTCGTAACTCTTTACCCGGGCGTCGAGGGCCGGGTCGTTCGGGTAGTCGGCGGCCCGGAGTTGGTTGAGCTTGGCCGTCAGCGCGAACCCGGCCTTCTGCTCGGCGGCCGTCACCGCCCTCTCGGGCTTGCCGTAGTCGAGCGGGTTGGCCGGGTCGATGCGGAGGGGAACGGCGTCGTGGGCCGGGCCGAGGTAGTGGCCGTCCTTCAGGTTCCAGTACTCCCGCTTGCCGACGCTGACGAATTGCGGCAGGTTCTCGTTCAGCGTTCCCAGGCCGTAATGGACCCAGGCCCCGAGGGTCGGGAACTCGCCGTCGAGCATGTGCCGGCCGGAGTGGAACTGCGTCTGGGCCCCGTGGTTGTCGTCGGTCGTCCAGGTCGAGCGGATCACGGACAGGTCGTCGACGCAGCCGCCGATGTGCGGCAGCCAGTCGCTCACCTCGATGCCGGACTGCCCGTACTTCTTGAACCCGACCTGCAGCGGGTAGAGCTTATTCCGCTGCTGGCCGTTGGCGTCGTTGACGACCGTGACCCGGGCCAGCTTCAGCTTGTCCGGGTTCTGGGTGTCCTGGAACGGGGTCTCGGCGATCGTCTTGCCGGCGTACTTGGTCAGGTTCGGCTTCGGGTCGAACGTCTCCAGGTGCGACATGCCGCCGTTCAGGAACAGCCAGATGACGCTCTTGGCCTTCGGCGGGAAGTGCGGCTTGCCGTCGGGCGGGGCCCACGCCCCGGGCTCGGACCGGGCGAAGCCGTCGCGGTGGAGGAGGGCTGCGGCCGCGAGCGCCGGGAACCCGAGGGCGTCGGCCAGGAACGACCGGCGGTGCGGTTGACGAGCGAGCGGGCGGGGCATGGGAATGTCCCGGCGGGGGTGGGTGCGAACGAGTCCAGTTTACCCCACAGCGGCCGCCGAGTCACCCACTTCCGTCACCAGCGGCGGTTGGCCCACCCTCGCCCGCATCGCGTTGACGGCCTTCAGCACCGGCCGGCGGGTGACCAACCACCGTTCGGCGTGGTGTTTGCCCGGGACATCGATGAGCATCACGCCCATCAATACCGTGAGCAGCCCCTGGCCCGGCACGCCGGGCAGCGACAGCACGACCCCGAGGGCGATCAGGATGTAGCCGGCCACGTTCCGGAGCAACACAAACAGGACCTTCAGGGCCGGGTGCCGGTCGATCCGGGTGCGGGCGGCCGGGTTGACGAAGTAGTCGGCCGGGAGCCGGGTCAGCACCGCCCCGACGACGAACACGCTGGCGACGGCCGACACGACGGCGAACGCCACCGTCCCGGCCATCAGGTGCCACCCGGTCCACCCCTCGGGCAGCCGGGACGCCAGCCAGTCGGGCATCACACCTCTCCCGCACAGGCAGGAATGCCTGTGCCACCGAGCACAAGGCTCTGGTGGCACAGGCATTCCTGCCTGTGCCGCGCATCATATTCTACCCCGGACACCGTCGCCCGCCGGGATCGCCGATGCCGTCCGAGACCGAAGTCCTCTCCTGCCCGGCGTGCAAGCACCTGGTCCGGGTCCCGGCCGACTGGCTCGGGACGACCGTGCAGTGCCCCGAGTGCCAGGCCAAGTTCACCGCCCCGGTCCGGGACGGCGACCGGCTGACCGACGCGGTCCTCCTGTCGGCCCCGCCGCCGGTCAACCCATCGACCACTCGGCCGAAGGCCGACCCGTTCCTGCTGCTGCCGGCCTGGGGGCTGATGCTGGTCGGGCTGGCCAGCGTCGGGGTGAACGCCGCCAAGTCCTACGAGTTCCTGACGCAGCCCGGGGCGGCCGAGCGGGACATCCTGAACCTGACCGAGCGGGCCCGGCAGAGCGGGTACGTCAAGGACGGCCCCGAGGACCCGGACGAGCGGGAGAAGTTCGACGCGGCCCGGGCGGCCGAGTACGCCCGCAAAATCCGGGTCCTGCTGCCGGTCTTTACCGTCGTCGGGGCGGTGGTCTTCCTGGGCGGGCTGTCGATCGTCCGCCGGCGGAACTACCGGCTGGCCCAGCTCGGGTGCGTGCTGGCGGCGGTGAACGTGGCCAACGGCTGCTGCATCCCCGGGGCCGTGTTCGGCCTGTGGGGGCTCTTGATGCTGATGGGCGACGAGGGGCGGGCGCACTTCGGGAAGGTGTGAGCGCAATACGGCTACGCTCGCACCTTCCCGCGCCGACCCGGCTCACCCGCCGAGCCGGGACTTGGCGTCGTCCAGGATGGCCTTCGTCGCCGTCGCCCCGACCCGGGTGACGCCGACCGCCCGGACAGCCATCAGGGTGTCGAACGACCGCACCCCGCCGGCCGCCTTCACCTGCACGTGCGGCGGGCTGCATTCCCGCATCAGTTTCAAATCTTCGAGCGTCGCCCCGCCCTCGGCGTACCCGGTCGAGGTCTTCACCCAGTCGGCCCCGGCGTCGCCGCAGATGCGGCACAGCTCCCGCTTGTGCTCGTCCTTCAGGAGCGCGTTCTCGAAGATCACCTTCACCTTCGCCCCCCGCCGGTGGGCCAGGGCCACCACCTGCTTCACGTCGTCGGCCACGAACGCCCAGTCGCCGCCCAGCACCTTGCCGATGTTGACGACCATGTCGAGTTCGGCCGCCCCGTCGTCCACCGCCGCGGCCGCCTCGAACACCTTCACCCGGGTGGCGTGCCCGCCGTGCGGGAACCCGATCGTCGTCCCGACCAGCACCCCCGTCCCGGCCAGCAGCCTCGCCGCCAGCGGGACGGCGTAGGGCTTGATGCAGACCGACGCCACCCGGTACTCGGCGGCGAGCCCGCACCCCTTCTCCAGGTCGGCGTCGGTCAGGGTCGGCTGGAGGAGCGAGTGGTCGAACATCTTGGCCAGCTCGGCGAGCGTCGGCAGCGTCATTCCGCACCAGGGGTCAGGAGGCAGAGGTCAGCAGTCAGAGTACGGCCGGCGTCGGCCCCGGTCTTCGATTCCGCACTCCGAACTCCGCATTCCGCACTTCCCCTTGACCCGCCCGCCCCCCGTGGTATGCCGCCGCCCCCTGAACTGACGCGCCCGTACCGGGAGGAGAGCATGCGCCCCGCGGTTGTGGCCGGGCTGGTCCTGGTCGTCCTGCCGGCGGCCGCCCGCGGCAACGGGCCGCACTACGCGACCGTGACCGACGCCGAGGTCCTCCTCCGGGCCGGGCCGAGTGACAAGTACCCCGACACCGGCACCCTGGCCGCCGGGGCCCGGGTGACGGTCGACCGCGAGGACCAGAACGGCTGGTACGCCGTCGTCGCCCCGCCCGGGTCGGTCAGTTGGGTGCCGTTCGCCCTGGTTGACTTCGACGAGTCCAAGCCGGTCCCCCAGAACGTCGTCACCGCCCTCCCGGCCACCCTCGCCCCGGGCCGGGTCGGGCACGCCCAGCCGCTCGCCGGCGTCGGCCGGTGCAAGCTCGACGGGCCGACCGTCCTGATGGCCGTCGGCCAGCCGGTTAAGGTAGACGGCAAGCTCTGGGTCCCGGTCGCCCCGCCGGACGGCGACTACCGGTACGTCCCCAAGTCGGCCGTCCGGGTGGACGGCCCGGCCAACACCAGCTTCACCGTCACCGCCGGGACCGGGTCGGCCGGGCTGACCCCGGCCGGGGCCACCGTCCCGGCGGCCGGCCTCCCCCCGCCGGCGGCCGACCGGGCGGGGGCGACCCACCCCCTGTGGGCCCGGGCCGACGAACTCGACCGGGCCGGCCGGTACGACGAGGCCGAGGCCCTGTTCTTCCAGGTCGCCCGGGAGACGGCCGACCACGACCTGGCCAACCGGTGCTACAGCCGCATCCACACCCTGCGGGAGAAGAAGCGGGACGGCCCGGCGGGCGGGGGGCGTCAGCCCCCGGATCCACGGGCCCATCAGGGGGCTGACGCC
>JAIEQO010001019.1 GCA_019747655.1 Gemmataceae bacterium
CCCGGTGGTCCCCTACACCTGGGTGCTACTGGGGGGGGGGGGGTTTAAACCCCCTTGCCCCCCCGACGGCGACGGCTGACGATCTCGACCGCGAGATTGTTGGGACGGCGTCCCAAGAATTGGGCGCAAGGTGTTTCTCGGACTCGACTGCGGCAGTTGTTTTCAGAACAGGCGTTCGACCAGTGGTGTGTGAACCTCCGGTCGAACCTGTGTGCCGGAACGTCACTCGCCGTCGGGCCGGGCGAGGCCGCGGAGGGCGTCGGCGAGTTCGGCCTCCGGCAGCGTCCAACCGTCCGACGGAAGCCGGCCGACCACGCGGAACTTGAGCCGCTGGTACACGTCCAGGGCGGCCTCGTCGTCCCCCAGCACGTCGGCCGCGAGGGCGAGCGCCAGTTGCGCCGGCCCGCTCCCGCCGTAGCCCCACTCGAAGCCGGTCAAAGAGTGCGTCCGCAGGTCGAACCGCGGGTCGAGGCCGCGGCAGCCAGCGCCGTCCGCGACGGTGACGGCGCAGCCGTCTTCCGTCCGGTGCCCGGTATACGTCTTCATCGTGATGTCCTCGGGTAGAAGTCGGGAATCGCCGCAGCAGAGGGCTGCGGCACCCGTGTCGAACGGGTCAAGGGCGAGAGGGCGGTGGTGCAGGGACCAACCTCTCGCGTCTTCTCGGGCAGGCTGACCGTGAGAGGCCCGCCGCCGTTCGACATCGATCGTCACGCGGCCAGGGCGAGCAGACTCCCGGCCTGAACGTCCAGGGCCGCCCGGTCGCCGGCGTATTCCACCTGCCCGGCCAGCCGCGTCAGCGCGTCCACCAGGGCGAAGATCGTGAACCGCCCGCCGGCCACCATCTCGACCGCCTGCTTCGCCAACCCGCGGCTCAGGCCGTGCTTGGCCAGCGCCTTCATCGCCTCCTCGGCGTCGTCGCCGAGTTTCTCTCGCATCGCCGTCTTGATCACCGCCGCGAACCCGTCCCGCCGCTCGTCCCGCTTGGCGACCAGCGCTTCGACGTGCCGGCGGATGTCGTCCAGGGCGGTGCCGACGCGGGCCGTGTGCTTGCGGGCGAACTCGATCACCTCGACCGCGTCCCAGACGATGTGGTTGGCGCACACCTTCTGGAACCAGAACGTCTGGATGCCGACCGACCGCTTGCCCACCTCCGAGTTCCAGACGAAGAAGCCGGGGGCGAACGCCTCGCCGTCGATCTCCGCCCACCCGGCCGGGTCGATGAGGAAGGCGAACAGGTCTTGCTCCCCGCAGTACAGCCCGGTCGCCCCGTTGAACCCGGCCTGGGGCGGGGTGAAGTCGGTTGCGTACTCCTGGAGCATCCCGACCAGGTCGGCGTTGTGCAGCCGGGTGTACGCCGTCCCGTGGACCGAGCGGATGCCGTCGCCGCGGGTGAGCAGTTGCAGCGGCTTGGTGCCGCCGGGGAGCGTCTCCCGGAAGGCGCGGGCGGCCGTGTCCGGGGTGAGCCGGTTGACCGTCTCCTTGCCGACCTTGGCCAGCCCGCACAGTTGGCCGAAGCTCCAGTCGTTGAGGGTGAACGGGCCGTCGCTCCCGGCCCGCAGGCCGAGCCGCCCGTCGGGGGTGGCCTCGGGCACGAGTTGCGACGGCGACACCCAGCGGTCGGCCGACTCGTCCTTCTCCCGCCGGCAGTGGGCGAGCAAGGCGTCGAGCGACGGGAACCGTTCGTCCGGCGCGCGGCGGAACAGTTCCCCGCTCGCGCGGGTGAGATTTTGCTTCGTCATGACGAATCCTCGGAAGGGAACAGGAACAGGGGGTGAGAAACCAAACCGTGTTGCACCACCGGCCTCTCGACCGGCCCTCCGAGTCGGGCGGTCGTGAAGTCGGGGAAGTCGTCTACCGGACGGGCGGTGGGAAAGGGCGAACGGAACAGCCGCCCGAGTAGCACGAATCTGATGGGACTTTCAAGCAGTCGCCCGAATCGAGATCGGTGCGGACCGCGACGACTCCGGTGAAGGGTGCGAGGTGTCAAACCCCTCCGACACCCTCCGGTTCAGGCTGGCCGGGGGGACACACGCCCGCCCGTGCAGCCGCACGCGAGGAGCCGTCACCATCGGTCGTCATCGGGGCGCGGGGCTGTGAACCCCGATGACGACCGACGGCGACGGCTGGCGCACCCCGATCTCAACCCTTCGGAGGAAGGATTGACTCCGGCAAACACCCCGACCCCGTTGGGTTCTCACCCGTCGTCCTCGCCGGCCTTCTTGATGCCGCAGGACCAGCACAGGCCGACGGTCGGGGCCGGGGCCGTCCGCTTCGCCGTATCCGGCGGCTGCCCCCACCGGCACGGCACCCCGGCTTCGGCCGCTCTTGCTTCGAGCGCCCGGATGCGGGCCGCGGCCTCGGGATACCAGAACGCGATCTCGTCCAGTTCCCCCTTGCGGGCGAACGCCCCGCACAGGCACTCGCCGGACATGCAGAGCTTCTCCACCACCGGGTTCCGGGGCAGGCGGTGGGCGTCCAGGTAGGCGTGCTTGTCCTCGTGCGACCAGTTCAGGAGTGGGGCCACCCACACCCGCGCCCCGTCCGCCTGGACCGGCTCGACGTAACCCATCCGCCGCCGGCTCTCCTGCCGTCGGATGCCGCTGACTAGCAGCACCCGGTCCCGCCGGCCCGACTTGTTCTCCCGGACCAGTTGCCGCAGGCATCGCTCCTTGAGCCGGCCGTACACCAGCGAGTGCCCGGCCGGGCCGGGGAACCCCCACCGCAGCACGATCTCCTCGTAGCTCATCGGCGGCCGGTACTCGCGCAGCGGCCACCCGTGGCGCTCGCAGGTGTCCCGGACGAACGCCCGTGTCTGCTCGATGCCGATGCCAGTGTCGATGTGGACGCACCCGTCGAACCGGGGCGAGCGGCTGGCCAGGTGGGTCGAGCAGAGCGAGTCGTGCCCGCCCGAGAACAGGGCGAACACCTTGACCGGCCGGTAGCGTTCGACGGCCCCGGCCAGGATGTCCAGCCCTTCCCGCACCGGGTCGGTTGTCGGCGGGGTGGCCGCCGCTGTGTCGCGCTCCTCGTCCATGACCAGACACGATGCCGGCGGGGGTCGCATCGGTTCGGATTCCCCACCCGCGGCGGGTTTGATTTCCGCCGGCCGGGTGTGCTACTCGTCCCTCCGGCCGCACCGCTCTTTCCCTCACCCCCCTTGAAGACGCAGTTCACGCCGACTCCGCGGGCGACCCCTCGCACGTGGAGACCGGTGGTGCATTTCGGTTTTCCATTCCCCATTCCTGACCTCTTGGAGGCGTCGCCATGACCGCGACGACCACGCTGGGCGAACTCATCGCCCGACTGAAGCGGGGCGAACCCGTCCCGCGGCCCGACCCCGAAGGGTGGTCGGCGATGATCGCCCGGACGACCCTGTTCGGCCGCGTCTGTGAAGTGGCGGGCGAGACCTACGACTACTTCCTCGACGTGCTGCCGCCCCGGTGGATGGGCGACGGCGGCTACGCCTTCGGCGAAGGGGCCGACCCGCTCCGCCTGTTCTGGGCGGCCAACACCCCGCACGGCCGGCAGTACTTCTGCCGCCAACTCGACGAAGCCGAGACCCGGCAGTTCTGCCGGCTCGCCCGCATCGGCCTCACCTCCGGCTGAAAGGAAGCCCCATGTTCCACGACGACCGCACCTGGTGCGTCCGCCCGGAGGGGACGCCCGAAGCCGTAGCGATGCAAGTGACCCGGCGAACGTGGCCGGCCTGCACGGCCTTCGCCGTCGGCGACTACCTGTTCCTGAACGACTCGCTGCCGGAAGACGGGTCCACCGACTACGCGGTGGTCAAACGCCCGACCGAACCGGGCGGGCGGTTCGTCCAGGTCGCCTCGCTAACGCTGGGCTTCTGGAGCTACGAGAACGCGCTCGACCTGATTCGGTCGGTGCTGGCGGGGGACTACGACGCCCCCGCCTCGACCTTCGCGGTGGACCCGCACCTTGAACCGGCACCCGCGCACGTCGCCCGGTGTTGCCCGTACTGTTCCTGATCCCGTTCCCACACCCCCCAGAGGATTCGTTCGATGACGACCACCAAACAAGACCCGAAGAAGGGCCAAGCGGACAAGGCGAAGCCGGTCCACGAGGTCCGCCTCGGCCGCATCCGCGCCGCCGTCTGGCTGAACGAGACGGACAACGGTCCCCGCTACAACGTCCAGATCAGCCGGCTATACAAGGACAAGGCGGACAAGTGGAAGGACTCGTCGAGCTTCGGCCGCGAAGACCTGCCGCTGGTCGGCAAGGTCGCCGACCTGGCGATGGTCTGGATCTACGAGAACCCGGCCGCGGCCGAGAAGTAACCCGAGGAGGACCACCATGACTCCTTCGGGACCGCCGTTCGTGCCCCTCGGCCGGACCGTGGCCACGCCCGCGGCGCTCGCGGCGGTGTCGCCCCTGGACATCGCCGCCGCGCTCCGCCGGCACGCCTCGGCCGACTGGGGCGAGGTGGACCCGGACGACCGGGCCGCCAACGACGCCGCCGTGCGGTCCGGGGAGCGGTTGCTGTCGGTCTACCGCTCGGCGAACGGGACCACCTTCTGGGTACTCACCGAGGCCGACCGAACCGCCACGACCGTCCTCCTGCCGGACGACTACTGACACCGGTTTTCCTTCAGGCCCGCCGCACCACCGGGCCTCTCCAACGGGAGAGACCAGTCATGATGTTCGTTTGCTACAGCGTCACGCTCGGGATTCTGGGCTTCGCCTACCACGCGCCCGATCTGGCCCTGCTGATCTTCCTGCTGTTCCTGACCAGGTACTTGCTGAAATGACCGGAAAAGTCAGTCCGTTGACGCCACACCATAAAGGACGTTATGGTGCGCCGAATGAGTGACAACGCGGTGTCAGTGGTGGGAACGGATCAGCGGTCGGCCGAGTGGTCTCCGTCCGGGAAAGTGCCGGCCGTCATCGACCGGGCCGGCGGCCACGCCCGGAAGCGATTCCTGGAGTTTTTCACCGCGACCATCCGCAACGAGAACACGCGGATGGCCTACGCCCGCGCGGTCGGTTCCTTCTTCGCGTGGTGCCAGAGCTACCGGCTCGAACTGTTCGACATCGAGCCGATCCACATCGCGGCCTACATCGAGCGGCATCCGGGTGCGCCGCCGACCGTCAAGCAGCACCTCGCGGCAATCCGAATGCTGTTCGACTGGCTCGTCACGGGTCAGGTGCTGGCGATGAACCCGGCGGCCTCCGTCCGCGGCCCCAAGCACGTCGTCAAGCGCGGGAAGACCCCGGTTCTTGATGCCGATCAAGCCCGGCAACTGCTCGACTCCATCGACACGACGAAACTTTCTGGTTTGCGTGACCGGGCGCTCGTCGCCGTCATGGTGTTCAGCTTCGCCCGAGTGAGCGCCGCCGTCTCCCTGAAGACCGAGGACTACTATCAGGATGGGAAGCGTTGGTGGTTTCGGTTCCGCGAGAAGGGCGGCAAACAGCACCAGGTGCCGGCCCACCACACGGCCGAAGCCTACTTGGATGCTTACCTGTTTGCCGCCGGGGTCGGAGACGACAAAAAGGCCCCCCTCTTCCGCTCCGTCACCCGACACGGGCTGCTGTCCGACCGGCAAATGACCCGGAACGACGCCCTGCGAATGGTGAAACGGCGGGCGAAGGCGGCCGGACTGCCCGACACCACCTGCAACCACACCTTCCGGGCGACCGGCATCACGGCGTACCTGGAGAACGGCGGGACCATCGAGAACGCCCAGGCCATCGCCGCCCACGAGTCGCCGCGGACGACCAAGCTGTACGACCGCACCAGCGACGAGATCACCCTCGACGAGATCGAGCGCATCCGCATCTGACCCCTTCCGACACGACCGGGGTGACTGCTTCACGGCCGCGCCCGTCTGTGGCATAACCCAGCCGTCGGTCGTGACCGCCACCGGCCCCTCGTTGCCGGCCAGGATCGACGCTCGCGCAGAACAGGTTTTTACGCCGCCGCACCCGCCGTGGGGCCGCCCAGGGCGGGTGCGGCGGCCGACGATCGGACCCCTTCCGCCGCCCCGCACAGGAGGGATGGTGATGGACGACGTGGACCTGCTGCTGATCAGTCTGAAAGCCCGACGCCCCGAAGAGCGGCGACGGGCGGTGGTCAAGGTCGGGGCGATGGCTCCGACCGAGCCGAGGGCGTTGCACGCGCTTCTCAACGCGCTGGCCGACTCGGACGGAGAGGTGCGGCATCACGCCGGGGAGGGACTCCGCCAGGCCGGGCCGGCGGCCGGCAAGGTCGTACCGCTTCTGGTCAAGTCGTTCGGCACCGCCGAGCGACACGTCCGGCTCGTGGCCGCCCACGCCCTGAAGAAGATCGGGCCGGCGGCGGCGAAAGCGATCCCCGCGCTGATCGAGGGGTTGGCCGATTCGGACGCCGAGGTTCGCCGGGTGGCCGCCGCGGCCCTGGCCGGCACGGGGCCAGCCGCGCACAAGGCCGTCCCCGCCCTCACCCGCCTGGTGGCGGACGCGGACACCGATGTGCGATGGACGGCGTGCCACGCCCTGGGGGCCATCGGGCCGAAGGCGGTGAAGGCGGTATCCGCCTTGGCCAAGGCGGCGGACGACGAGAACTCGGATGTCCGCGATGTCGCCCGGCTCGCCATTCGGCAGGTGCAACCGAAGGGGTGAGTGCTGTTCAGGGTTTTCCTCCGCGCGAGCGAAGACCCGCCTCGAACACCTTCGGAGTGGGCTGACCGAAGTGCTTTGATTTCCAAGGTCCAAGGAGAATCTTACGCCCTACATCGCATCGGGTTGCACGTTGTCGAGCCGCCGCGATCGAAGGACTCTATTCCTCGTTTCTGGAATCTGTGAAGCCATCGGCCGGGGCGATGACCCGCCTGTGTCTGCCGGTCCGAGGCTACCGACTTCGACAAGCCGGCCTACGTTAGCTGAGGTTGGCCGACGGCCGCCAAACATTTGGCAGTTCCCAGGCGGAAGGTAGTCGCAATGATCCTTGAGAACACATCTGGTGGCACCCCAGACAACGACCGTTCCGCCCCTTCCGCTCTCGACCCGGTTTGCGGCATGACCGTGGACCCGGCCCGCGCCGCGGGTTCGACCATTCACGAAGGTCACACCTACTTTTTTTGCAGCACGGGATGCCTGCAAAAGTTCCGGGCCGATCCTGGGAAATTCACGCGGAACGGCCCCGCGGAGCCGCCCCCGACGCCGAAGTCCGGCGGGCCGGTATACACCTGCCCGATGCACCCGGAGGTGCGTCAGGACCACCCCGGCACCTGCCCGAAGTGCGGCATGGCACTGGAACCGGCCGGCGGGGTCAGCGCCGCCGCCACGGTGGAATACACCTGCCCGATGCACCCGCAGATCGTCCGGGACGCACCGGGCAGTTGCCCCCTCTGCGGCATGGCTTTGGAACCGCGCACCGTCACCGCCTCGGAAGGTCCAACCCCCGAACTGGCAGACATGGGCCGCCGCTTCTGGATCGGCCTCGCCCTGAGCCTCCCGGTCTTCCTTTTGGCCATGAGCGAAATGCTCCCCGGCAAGCCGCTGCACCACCTGCTCGGCATGGGGGCGATGAACTGGGTGCAGCTCGCCCTGGCGACGCCGGTCGTTTTCTGGTGCGGTTGGCCGTTCTTCGAGCGGGCCTGGCTGTCGGCTCGCAACCGCAGTCCCAACATGTTCACGCTGATCGCCCTCGGCGTCGGCGCAGCTTACTTCTACAGCCTGGCCGCTACCGTCGCCCCGAATCTTTTCCCGGACGGCTTTCGCGCCACCGGTGGGGCGGTGATGACGTACTTCGACACCGCCGTCGTGGTGGTTGTCCTGATTCTGCTCGGGCAGGTTTTGGAACTGAAGGCGCGAGGTCAGACAAGCGGGGCGATCAAGCGGCTGCTCGGACTGGCCCCGAAGACGGCCCGCCGGGTCAAGGCCGACGGGACCGAAGAGGACGCGCCGCTCGGCGAAGTCCAAGTCGGCGACCTGCTGCGCGTCCGGCCCGGCGAAAAGGTTCCGGCCGACGGGGTCGTCGTCGAGGGCCGCAGCACGGCGGACGAGTCGATGATCTCGGGCGAGCCGATCCCGACCGAGAAGGAGCCCGGGAGCAAGGTCGTTGCCGCCACCGTCAACGGCACGGGCGGGCTGCTCATCCGCGCCGAGAAGGTCGGCTCGGACACGCTCCTCGCCCAGATCGTCCGCATGGTCGGCGAGGCCCAACGCAGCCGCGCCCCCATCGAACGGGTCGTCGATCGGGTCTCGGGCTACTTCGTCCCGGCGGTCGTCATGATCAGCCTGCTGACGTTCGCCGTCTGGAGCATCTGGGGTGCGGAGCCGCGGCTGGCCCACGCTCTGGTGAACGCCGTGGCGGTGCTGATCATCGCCTGCCCGTGCGCGCTCGGGCTGGCCACGCCGATGGCGATCATGGTCGGCGTCGGCCGCGGGGCGGAGAACGGCATCCTCATCCGGAACGCCGAGGCACTGGAAGTGTTGCAGCGGGCCGACACGCTCGTGGTGGACAAGACCGGCACGCTCACCGAGGGCAAGCCTAGGCTCGCCGCGGTCGAACCCGCCGCCGGCTTCACAACGGACGACGTTTTACGGCTCGCGGCCGGCCTGGAGCGCGGCAGCGAACACCCGCTGGCCGCCGCCATCATCAAAGGGGCCGAAGAGAAGAAACTGGCCATCCCCGCCGCGCAAGACTTCCAGTCCGTCACCGGCAAGGGCGTCACCGGCATGGTGGATGGCCGCCAAGCCGCCTTCGGCAACGCCGCCCTGATGGCCGATCGCGGGGCCGATGTCGCGGCGATGCAAGCTCGCATCGAGGAGTGGCGCGGCGAAGGTCAGACGGTGATGCTCCTGGCCATCGACGGCCGCTTCGCCGGGCTGATTGGTGTTGCTGATCGGATCAAGGACACGACTCCGGAAGCCATCCGCCTGCTCCACGAGGACGGCTTGCGGATCATCATGCTGACCGGCGACAGCCGGCGCACGGCCGAGGCGGTGGCGCGTACGCTCGGCATCGACGAGGTGCTCGCCGAGGTGCTGCCGGGCCAGAAGAGCGAAGCGATCAAGAAGTTCCAGGCGGAGGGCCGGGTCGTCGCGATGGCCGGGGACGGGATCAACGACGCCCCGGCACTGGCCCAGGCCCAGGTCGGCATCGCGATGGGGTCGGGGACGGACGTCGCGATGGAGAGCGCCGGCGTCACGCTGGTGAAGGGCGACCTGCGGGCCATCGCCCGCGCCCGCCGGCTGAGCCGGGCGACGATGAGCGGCATCCGGCAGAACCTCGTCCTCGCGTTCGTCTACAACCTGGCCAGCGTGCCGGTCGCCGCCGGCGTGCTGTACCCCTTCACGGGCATTCTGATCAACCCGATCTGGGCCAGCGCCGCCATGACCCTGAGTTCCCTTTCGGTGGTCGGTAACGCGCTGCGGCTGCGACAGACCAAGCTGTGACCCGGCCTACGGCTGTTCCGGCGGCCGCTCCGGGGCGGGGTCTTCGAGGCGGTGTTTGGAAATGAGCCGGTACAAGGCCCGCCGGCTGATTCCGAGTGCCTTGGCGGCGTGGACCTTGTTGCCATTCACTCGGCGCAGTACCCCCTTGACGTGAAGCCGTTCCGCCTCGCCGAGGCGGAGCGAGATGTCGTCCGGTGTGACCGCCCCGGGCTCGTCGGGACAGTGGCACTCGTGGAACGCCTCGCCCGGAGGGCTGCCGACGCCCGACGGGGGGGCGGACGGCACCGCGAAGACGTTGTCCGGCAGGTCGTCCACCGTGATCACGTGGTCCTCGGCCAGAATCTGGGCACGTTCGAGGACGTTGGCCAACTCGCGGACGTTGCCGGGCCAGTCGTACCGGAGCAGTACCGCCATCGCTTCTGGGCTGATGCGAGATCGCACCGCCCCGATCTGGCGGGTGGTCAGAAAGTGTTCCACAAGTTCCGGGATGTCCTCGGGCCGCTCCCGTAGGGCCGGCAGCGCGACCGTGACGACGTTGAGGCGGTAGAAGAGGTCCGTCCGGAACCGGCCCGCCCTCTGTTCCTCCTCCAGCGGTTTGTTGGTCGCCGCGACCACGCGCACGTCTGCGTTGAACTCCTGGGTGCCGCCCACCCGCCGGTAGTGCCCGTCCTCCAATACCCGGAGCAGCTTGGCCTGGAGCGCGGGGGACATCTCGGCCACCTCGTCGATGAACAGCGTGCCGCCCTCGGCCACCTCGATGAGGCCGCGTTTGGCTTGTACCGCCCCAGTGAATGCCCCCTTCTCGTGGCCGAACAGCTCGCTCTCCAGAAGAGCCTCTTGCAAGGCCGCGCAGTTCACTGTCACCTGCGGACGCTCCCGGCGCGGGCTGTTGCGGTGCAGGGCGCGGGCGACGAGTTCCTTGCCGGTGCCGCTCGGGCCGCGCACCAGCACGGTCGCATCGGTCGGGGCGACCTTTTCGATGAGATGCACCACCCGCTGCATGGCCGGGCTGGACCCAACCAGGGTGTACCGGGGCGACTCGTAGCTGAGCCGCTCGGCCCACTCCCGTAGGCGGACGTTCTCCATCCGCAGCCGGCGGACCTGCATGGCCCGGGCGAGGATGGGCAGCATCGACTGGAGCTTGAAGGGCTTGAGCACGTAGTCGAACGCGCCGAGTTTCATCGCCTCGACTGCCGTCTGCACCGTGCCCTGTCCCGTCATGATGATGACGACCAGTTGCGGGTCGATGACCAGGACCTCGCGGAGCAGTCGGAGGCCGTCCATCCCCGGCATCATTAAGTCACTCAGTAGAACGTCGAAGGTGCCCGATTCGAGTGCCTTCAGCACGTCATTGCCCGAGTTGACGCCCACGACCTCGAAGTTCTGCCGGGCGAGGGTGTCGCACAGGGCCTTCGCCAGTTCCACTTCGTCGTCCACGACGAGTATTCGTCCCGAGACGGGTTGCGCCATGTCCGTTGCTCCCGATTCTAACCGGCGACGGGTTCCGGGTTCTCGGAGTGACCCGCGGTCGCCCCGTTGCCAAGCGGCAGGGCGATGCGGACCGCGGTCCCCTTGCCCACTTCGCTGGTGATGCCGATCGTCCCGCCGTGTTCCTGAACGGCCCGCCGGCAGATGGCCAGCCCCAGCCCGGTCCCCTTGCCCTCCTCCTTGGTGGTGAAGAACGGCTCCATGAC
>JAIEQO010000308.1 GCA_019747655.1 Gemmataceae bacterium
TCGCCGCCAGCGTCATCTGCTTCCGCATCCTCAACGACGGTGTCTTGTAGTCGGGTCGGTTTTGTCAGAGCCTGTTACGAGATCGAGGTCCCCAAAGGCGGCTTGAAACCCGACATGACGGAACTACCTCCCCGGCCAACGAACGGAAACATAGCTCCCAACACTCCAGGCGTAACGATCACACGAATGTGGGAGATCAAGTGGGTATATGATCCTGCGGAGGGCTTCGATGTTCCCGTACTGGTCGAGGTTCCCGTTCCGGGAAAGTAGAACATGTCACTCCGAGAGGCCACAGTGGCGTATGAGACTGGTGATATTTACTGGCCGGTCACGCTGCTGAATGAACTTGAGGGCGGGGGTCAGGGGCGGGGCTTCGACTGGGTTGCTGCCTGTGCTATGACGTTCTTCGAACGTGTCGAAGTCGACAATCGTAGCCTGTTGGCCCAGTGGGTGAGAGATGTTATCGTAGCAAAGGAGAATCGCAACCCTCTGGGCCTTCGTGAGAAGAGCCTCGAAATATGGCACGCCCGACGAGACCAACTACATACCACTGTATCCCACCTGTATGCCGCTTTGCACTATCTTCTCGAAGGGGACTACCGAGAGTATCGTAAGACGATCTTCTACGCAGTCAGTGCGATGAGCCGTGACCCAGGCTTCTCTCATACGGGCCTGTCCGTCGCCAGGGAGGCGTTCGCCAAGATGCAGCCGGGCACCGGTCCTATGCCCTGAGCTGTCGTACCCGACCAGCCGCTCGAGCTGGTCCTCCGGACCATAAGAGGCTCTGACAAAACCCCCGAATCGGCCTGTTTTCCAGCGGATTCGGGGGTTTTGTCAGAGCCTCTAAGCGTCCGGCGACGGCTCTGACTGGGTGCGACTGTCTGAGGAGGGGATTGGTTCAGCGTCTGAGGTGGGTGATCGCCCAGGCGTCGGGCAGGAAGTCGGACAGGTCGGACCCGGCCGGCCGGGTGACGACGCCGGCGGGCGGCTGGCCAACCTCCAGCACCGGAACGGGGCCGGGACGGTCCTGGCCAACTACACGTACGCCTACGACGCGGCCGACCGGCTGACGTCGAAGGCCGAGAACGGGGCCGCGACGACCTACGCCTACGACCCGGCCGGGCAGGTCACCCAGGCCGGGGCGGCGGCGTTCGCCTACGACCCGGCCGGGAACCGGAAGGACGGCGGGTACGCCAGCACGACCGGCAACCGGATGACCAACGACGGGGTGTGGACGTACTCGTACGACGCGGCCGGGCGGGTGTCGAAGCGGAGTAAGGGGGCGGCGGCCGAGACGTGGGTGTACGACTACGACCACGACGGCCGCCTCCTGACGGCCAAGAAGTCGGCGACCGACGGGGGGGCGGCGACGGCCCGGGGCTCACCACCCCGGGCCGCGTGCGTCCCCCGGGCCGTCGGCGACCCTACTCGGGCTTCTCGAACAGCTTGGGGTCGTGCTGGCCCACGAACTTCAGCTCGACTCGGCTCTCGTCCTGGAAGCGCCCCGTCCCACGCCTCCGGATGTGAGCGACCGGCACCCCGTCCACCTCCCGGTAGTCCGAGCACTCCTCCACACTGGTGAACTCCTTCCCGTCCGGCATCGGCCGGGTCTGCTGCCACCGGAGGAGTCGGCCGGTCGCCCTGTCGAACAGGAACACCTCGGCCGCCCGCCCCGGTCGGGCCACCCGGACGACGTCGGCGGCCCGGTCGCCCACCATCCGCCCGAGCAGTAGTGACACCTCGGCATCCGGGTCGACGACAGCGAGGACCCGGCGGAAGTCTGCGTTCGCCGGCGACTTTGGGATGCGGTCCGCGAGCATCTCGTTCACCTTCCCGTCCTTCCCCTTCCACCACCCCTTGCCCCCGTTGTACACGGACAGGGTCGATTCCTTCATGCCGCCGGTGTCGTGGGTCCCCTCCTGCCGGACCCGGTCCGGGAGTTGGACGTGGGTGGTGTAGACGGTAGTTGACCCGAACGTGGTCTTAGTGGTCACGGTCTCCGTCCAGGCCGTGACCCCCCTCAGCTTGTCCGCCTCGGCCGCCCGTAGGGCTTTTTCGACAACCGCTTTCAGGTCGGCGGCGGCGTCCGCCGGGGCCGGGCCGGGCTCCGCGACGCGGAGTCGGGCGGCCAAGAGGATGCCGGCGGCCAAGAGGAGCGGGGCCGCCATGAGGATGACGGCGACCGCGTTTACGCGCGCCGGTCTTCGCACGGTGCCACCATCGAGGAGGGGGTCCGGCCGGGTGGCCGGGTAGGTGACATGGTCCGCCGGAGCCCAGGCCCGGTCAAGCCGATTCCGTCCGGCTCCAACCCGGCGTCGACTCTGCCCCGGCGGGCCGCGGCGTTGGCGTACGCCAGCCAGCGGCCGGGGGTGACGACCTCCACGCCGAAAGCGTCCGGCGAGTCGACGCCTTGTGAGGTGGGGTAGGCTGGTGGCTGTCTCGCCCGAGGAGGTCCACCGTGTCCGACCCCATCCCCGGCTCCAGCCCAGTTCGGCCACCCGGTCGAGCGGCCCATCCACCCGCTGGCGGTGGGGCGAAACAGGTGGCCGTCCATCGGCGGGGACGGTGAGAAGCACTCGGCCGCCGTGCTGTTGAGTGTCGTGGCGAGTGCGAAGCGGCACGGTCGAGGCCCGTGGGCGTACCTCCGCGGTGTGCCCACCCGCTTGCCGGCGCGACCGCCGGACGCCGACCGGTCCGACCTGCTCCCCGACCGCGGGTGCCCGTCCGAACCCCGCCCCCCTACCGTCGTACCCGGGCGACGCCCCGTCACGCGCTCGCGTCAACCGACACGCCGGACGCTTTCGCAACACCGTCCGCAAGATCCTTCGCGGCCAGCACTCGTCCTCCTGCCCGGTGACCGGGCCGAGGCCGACTTCGGGCACATCCACGCCGACTTCCCCGACGGCCGCCGGGTGCCGGTCCCGGTCGTCACCCGGCGCTACTCCAACTGAGCGCTGACACTCCCGCGCGACCGTCAAAAATCCGTGCGGCGGCGGTGATGGTCAGGGGGCCGTCACCCCCGAAGATTTTGACCCCTAACCCCCACAGTGCCCTGCTCTTGAACCGGCCGCCGGGGGGTAGGGGTCGCCTGAAAGCGGTTGCGGGCGGGTGGGGTTGTCTTATATACGGGTGTCCAATACGATGCGTGCGGGACGATCGGCCCACCCCAACCCCGGCCGCCGCCATGACCCGCCCGTACGCCCCCCGGTCCGTCCTCCGCCACCTCCCCCTGCCCCTCGTCCGCCAGTTCGCCGCCGCCCAGGACATCAAAACCGGACCAGAGTGGGACGCCCTGGTCGAGGGCGACGCGGCCGCCTTGTACCGGGCCTGGCTCGACCTCCCGCCGGCCGACCGGGATCGGGTCGAGCGGATGCTCCGGGAGGTCCACGAACTCGCCACCCCGGCCGGGGTCCGGGCCCTCGTCGCCGAGGCCCTGTACCGCCGGCTCGACGTGGTCGACACCCTGGAGGCGCTGGGCGGGTTGTACGCCCAATCGCTGTGGGTGTACACCGCCCACCCGCCGGTGTTCCACACCGCCCGGCTGCTGCTCCAAGCGGCCAACCCCGGCGGCCGGTACTGGACCCTGACCGCCGGGTTCCCGGGCCGGCCGCCGGCCGCCTCTCGGGACGCCGTCCAGAAGCTCAAGCTGGCCGTCGCCCACCTGTACCGGACCGAGCAGGGGCGGGGCCAGCACTGCACGGTCGAGGAGTACGCCCGGGCCGGGGCCCTGTACCTGTTCGTCTACCTGGACGACTACACCCACACCCACGTCGGGCACGACGCCCGGGGGAACCTCAAGCGGTCGGCCGTCCGCCCGGCGTTCGAGGTCGTGTACGTGTACACCCCGGCCCGGGGGGCGCTCGACCTGTACGCCCACGGGGGGCGGACGTGGCGGGCGGCCCTGCGGGACCTGTTCTGCCGGCACATCCTCGACAGCGAGCCCCCGCCGGCCCGGCCGGGGCGGCGGGCGTACGAACTCGGCCGGCTGCTCGACCGCGATTTCCCCCTGGCCGTCGACCCGGCCGCCGGTGAGGACCGGGCGAGCGTCCGCAAATCCGCGTCGGTTTCCGCGGGAGCGGCCGGCGGGTGACGCTGGAGGCCGACCCGCAGGCCGGGCCGGACGACGTGTACGCCATGCTCGACGCCCACTTCCCGGCCGACGTGTTCCCGCGGGGCGACCTGTTCGTGAACCAGGCGACGTTCAACGTTCGGTACCGGTTGCCGGGCGACGAGCGGGAGCGGTCGCTGACGTTCGAGGTGTCGTTCCCGGACGACTGCACCCTGCGGAGCCTGCCGGAGGAGCAGCGGGCGGTCGGGGAGCGGTGCCTCCGGCGGTGGGGTGTGTTGCAGGATGAGCCCGCTGACGACGTTACTGTCCCGGGCCGGGTGGCCTGACCCGGTCGTGGACGCCGAGGCCGTGGCCGGGTGGCCGCCCGGAACCCTGGACCGGCTCGCGGCCCTCGGCCTCCTAGCCGGCTACGCCGGTTCGGCGGCGTGCGACGCCTGCGGGGCCGACCACGTCGAGCCGGTCCAGTGGGTCCACGTCGACGGCCTCCCGCCCCGGGCGTTCATCGGCTGCCCGGAATACGGGCCGGTGAAGCTCGACCCGGCTGGCCTCCGCCGGTGGACGGTCCGGCTGTCGGGTCTGGTGGCCGCGGTTGCCGAGACGGGTGGTTTCGCCGGTGGGGTGGCCGAGGTCCGGCCGGGCCGGGCGTGGCGGCTCGGCAAGACGCAGCTCGGAGATCGGCCGTGGGTGGCGTACCTGGCCCGCGGGCTCGGGTGGCCGGACGCCGCGACCGTGCTCGCCGAGCTGCCGGCCCTCCGGGCGGCCGGGGCGGTGGTGCTGGTCCCGGCCGTCGTCCCCCGGGCGGAGGTGTGGGGCGGCGGGCCGGCCCCGCCGGTCGTCCCGTTGGCCGACCTGCTCGCCCTGACGGACGCCGGGGTGACGTTCGACCGGGCGTTCCTGGCCGCAGCGGTCGATGGCCGGACGGCCCCGGCGGGGAAGGCCCCGGCGGTCACGTTCCCGACCCCGGCCGGAGTGGGGTGGGCGGACGTGGCCCTGGCCGTCGGACCGGAGGAGCTGACCGCCCGGGCCGGGGGCGTCACCCGCCGCTACCGGTTCGCGGACATCGGGTTCGCCGACGGCCGGAGGGCGGACAGCCCGGACCGGGTGTGGGCCCTGCTCCGGCTGTTCGCCGCCCACGCCGGGGTGCTGCCCAGCCGCCCGGACGGCGGGGCCGGGGTGCCGGACCGGATCAAGCAGACGGTCCGCGAACTCAACCGGCGGCTCCGGGCGCTGTTCCAACTCGACGCCCCGCCCGTCACCCACGACCCGAAGGCCAAGGAGTACCGCACCCAGTTCGCCGTCGCCCGGGCCGACGCGGCCACGGTCACGGTCCCGCCCTGGACCGGATGGGAGGACGTCACCCTGACCGAGGTGGCCGGCGGGGTGGTCGAGGTCACGGTCGCCGGGCCGGGCGGCCCGTGGTCCCGTCGGCACCCCCTTCGCGGCCTCGGGCTGGCCGACGCCCACGACGCCACGACCCCGGCCGGGCGGGCGCTCCTGGACGTGCTGCGATCCGGCGGCGCGGTCCGACGGAAGCCGACCGACCGGGGGATGCTGGCCCTGAACCGGCGGCTGACCGACCTGTTCGGCCTGCCCGACCCGTTCGCCATCGACCCGGCCGCCGGCCGGTGGGCCGCCCGGTTCGCAGCCGCGAGCCGAGTCGGTGAAAACTCACCGGCCGGGCGGCGCCACCCGGCGAACGATTCGGAAAAAATGTGACCCGCCGTTCCCTGGCATTTCCCGCCATTCGGCCCCAACGCGGCCCACCCTTCCGCCAGTTTCGGGCGGGCCGGGTGATCGTTCACCGGGGAGGGATAAACGACCGGGGGATGACCCCGGCGGCCCCGGACCCCGGACGCGATGCCCGCCCAGCCCAGCCAGAACGGACGACACCCGGGCCGGTGGGCCGCCGCCACCGCCGACGCCCCGTGCCCGGTGTGCGGGTCGGCCGGGGGGTGCCGGATGGCCGCCGACGCGGTCGCCTGCCGGGCCCGGGGCGGGCCGCTGGCCGAGGAGCGGGTGGCGGCCGACGACGGGCTGGAATACCACCTGCATCCCCGGGACCCGGCCACCGGGGCGGCATACGACCCGGTCCCGGTCGAGGTCGGCCAGTTCATCGGGACGGTGTTCGACCCGGCCGACGTGGTCCTGGTCCGGCCGATCGAGACGTGGGCCGAGGACGGCCGGAAGCGGAGCCGGGTCGTCTACCCGGCCGTCGCCTGCCCGACGGCGGGGGGGCTGGCGACCGACTTCCGCCGGTGGGCCGGGCTGCAACGGGTCGCGGCGGCCGAGCGGGCGAACCTGTTCTTCAGCGTCTGCCCCCGGTTCGGGCCGGACGACTACGACCTGTCGTGGCTGGCCCTGACGGTCCGTTGGCTGAGGACCAACCAGGATGCTTGCAATATACCAGAACATACAATCATTGCAATCTTAATACATTGCCATTGATGTCGTAGTACTCGGGAGGAGTATGCCCGAAAAACTCTTCGTAGTCACTTCCAGTTTTCTTCGTCCTAACGCTACTGTTTTGAAACACTGCCAACCTGTCGTGAAATTGTGTTAAACCTACACGTACGGCTTCAGCATTAGCTTCGTCAATGTATTCCCGAAGTGCCGAGCGAACTGCGGCGTTAGCTTCATCAGAAGTCATCCCCAGGTAGTCGGGAAGTTGAAACCCCGTTACGTTTCTTACAAAACCGCTCATAACAACTTGACCAATTCTTTCACGTACTTCAGTATCGAAAAGCTCTCCGGACTGTAGGCCGATACCTTCTAGTTTCTCGAGCAATCGTGAAAGTTGTGTGTCGAACGGCATGTGTATACCCTCTAATAGCCGAAATCCGGCGGTAGGTCGCCGTACCCAAATATGTGACGGTACTTCTCCCACTTTTCTTGAGAAACGGGTGGTTGCGGCTTGTCCTTGGCTCTGTACCGAATCCCTGGTGGGGTGACGCGGTCCACGTACTCCTCATCGAATCGGCGTTGCCTCGCATCTGACCATGTGTATTCGCTATCATCTACTCCATCTGGCTTGCGAAATCGTGTCTGGTCGATTTCAACTTCGATTTTGTCTCCGTCCTTCAAGTTATAACGAGTACGGAAGGTTTTCGTCCCGCCGGTTGAACCTACCTTTGTCTTGCCCTGATGCGGCTTCAGGTAAACACCTTGCCCATCAGTGGGCTCCGCAACTACGCGCATCCGAAGATTGTTAGGATTCGGACCGGGCACCTGAAGTGGGTCATATGGTAGGGTACCCGACGTGTTGTGGACGAGGGCCTGGGCGGTGCCGACGGCGAACGTGTGCAGCCCGCCGACGGTCAGGTTGCAGACGGCCGTCCGGGCGTCCCGCCGGCGGACCCGGCGGACCACATATTATCTTGCTATATTTAGAATGAATCGATACCCTTGTTTCGGCTTAGGAAGTCAGACAGACTGGGTGCGATGTACTTTGCATCTTGGATATCAAGGTTTCCATAGCCGACATGGTAAAGCCCGAATCCGTCGCGGCCTTGCGCATAGAAGATGACTTGGCCGCCACCATCATCCCCGATCGGGATGGCACCAGGAATTCTATGTCTGATCATGTAGCCTTCATCCATTTCTATACATCCAGACGGCCCCCAAATTCTAATGTACTGCCCGGTGGCGTGCTGGAGTTCGACCTCTGTACCTTCGGTTACTAAACTCAAGTAGTCGGCCGGTATACTACCGAAGTACTGGCGGAGCGATGTGATGGACGCAGCGCTGGCGGGAGGCTGGCTAGCAAGGGTTGAAAATGTAGGGTGTAAGTGGCTTAGCATAGTCGTCTCTTTTATTAGAATCCGGCCGGCCGGGTGTACTGAACACCGAGCTTATCAAGCATCTTGTAGTTCTGTTCCAACACTTTACGGATTACGTCGTCACCGAAGCCAGCAAGTCGGAAGTCGGTCACGATGTAGCTGAGTTCCTCGTCGATAGTTGAACTCCACTTCCCAAGTCCGGCCGCAACTCTAGCGTCACGCCGTGCGTTCTGCAGGGTTGAGAGTGTAGTGTGTGGAAAGCCCTTGCCAGTCTCAATCGTCACGGTCGGGGCAAGCTTCGGATCGTACCCGGGGAGATTCTGGGCGGCCCACTCCTGTTGCAAGCCGTGATGAGACTGTAACCGACCGCCATTCGGTCCGACCCCCTTCGGGTTTGGCAACGATCCGGCATGCGTTTTGTTGAAAAGGACGTATGGCGCAGGGGTAGTCCCCGACGTGTTGTGGACGAGGGCCTGGGCGGTGCCGACGGCGAAGGTGTGCAGCCCGCCGACGGTCAGGTTGCAGACGGCCGTCCGGGCGTCCCGCCGGCGGACCCGGCGGACCACCGCCGGGCCCCCGCCCCGGAGGTATACTACGTCCCCGGCCCGGACCTCGTGGGAGTTCACCCACCGCCCGGCCACCGCCCCGCCCCGGTCCTCGTCGGCCGCCAGGTGCCGCGGGGTCGGCAAGAATTACTGCAGACGGACTTCCTCGGCCCGGCCGGGGTGAAGGTCTATGACCTGCCGGCGGCCCTCGACCCGGCCGGGCCACCGGCGTAGACTGGGTGGAAGCTCGCCACATAACAAAGCTAAGAAGAGGTGACGATTCCATCAAAATTTACATAAAAACATATATCCCACCAAAAAGCAAATAATGACTCATCGGTCCATCCTTCAATCGCATCCTCCATATCCCTCTCGGGGCGAAGTGCTCTACTGTAGATGACGTAATCGTGCAGGTCGTCTGGTAAGTCGCTAATTCCGGTTCGGTTTGCAGGTAACCAAAACCGCTTGATATTGATAACCTCGTCAATCAAACCCCACTCTAGTCGGGTCTGAGAAACCTGATCACTGACTAAATCATGTAGAGTTTCGAATCCGTTACGATTAACATCGTAAGTCACTGGTGTCCCCAGCGGACGTTGTTCAATACCCATAAAGTCTCCGGTAGTACTAAACAAAACAACAGAGTACAGATTACCGACCAACCCCATGATAACTTGCCGTGTGTCCGCCTTGCCGACATGAAACCAGTATTGGGGGTGACTCTGGAGTGGATAGGTAGAGTGAGCGTCACGATAGTAATACCCAGTTGGCAGCATGTCACCTACCTCCTATTCGATCTCATAAACGGTTCCGGATCGCTCCCAGGGTAAACCGTAGTCGTTCCTATCCGGATTGGCAACCTTATCCCAGGGTAACCGAAAACCGTGACCTTTTAAGCCGCGTCGGATTTCACCTTCCAGGTCAAGAGCGGCTCGTTCGGAGCCGGCTTCCCAAAACTCGACTTCGACTTCGTAGCCGTGCTGTTGAGACTTTCTGCGGTACATGTTAAATCGCTCATAAATATTTACCCCGCCGCTAGTTTTGCCCACTTTGAGAATCTCACCGGTTATCTTGTCCCGTAAGATGTAAACATAACCGATTCCTTTGGTATAGGTTTGCTTGGTAAATTCTACACTGGCACCGCTCAAATCTAATTTGCTTCCTGCCTTGAATGGGATAATGCCCGCCCTGGGGGCCGGAGCAGTACCCGACACATTATGGACGAGGGCCTGGGCGGTGCCGACGGCGAAGGTGTGCAGCCCGCCGACGGTCAGGTTGCAGACGGCCGTCCGGGCGTCCCGCCGGCGGACCCGGCGGACCACCGCCGGGCCCCCGCCCCGGAGGTATACTACGTCCCCGGCCCGGACCTCGTGGGAGTTCACCCACCGCCCGGCCACCGCCCCGCCCCGGTCCTCGTCGGCCGCCAGGTGCCGCGGGGTCGGGCGGCCGTCCAGGTCCTCCCCGCTTACCACCCAGAACGGGTGGAAGGCCGTCGCCGTCACCTCGCCGCCGTCCGCCTCCAGGGTGACCAGCGGGCCGTCGTACTCGGCGTCGTGCCGGCACTCGACCGCGCACAGCCGCCACTCCCCGGTGGCGAAGTCGTGCCCCCAGACCCGGTCCCCTGGCCCGATGCCCCCGATCGGCCGCAGCCCGTCGGCCGTCCCGACCAGGGTGTCCGGCGGGAAGCAGTTCACCAGCCGGGCCGCGAACAGCCGGGCGAACGCCGCCTCCATGCCCAGCCCGGAGGCGAAGGCGGCCGTTATCTGACCCAGAACCATCCCGCCCGTCAAAGGGTCCCGCCTCGCCGCCTCCCACAGCTCCCGCTGGGCCAGGGCGAAGGCCTGGGCCCGCGGGCCGAGCGGGTCCGACGCAATCTCGTACGCAGCCGACATATGTTCGGGGAAGAACGCCAGAGCGTCGAACACCCCGTTGACGGCCATGATCATCCCGATCCCGAACCCGCCGACCATCTGCCCGACCGGGCCTCTCGCCAGGTCGTCCAGGTCCTTCTTGATCTGCGGCCGGAAGTCCGGCTCGGGGGGCAGACCGAGGGCCTCCCGGAGGGTGGTCGGTGGTGCCGGGGGCTGTGGGCCAGCGTGACCCCCATTCCGGTTCGAGTCGAGCCGGAACAAGCCGGGCCGGTCCGGATCGGGGATGAACCGGGGCGGGTTGTCGATGGCCGCGAGCTGTTGGTGGAGACGGTCGACGATCGCCTTGCCGGTGTCGATGCTGTTCGGGTTGGTGGCCGACCGCAGCCGCCGCTCGGCCTCGGCCAACTCGGCCGCGAGTTCCGCCCGCTCCTGCATCTGCCATAGGGCGAAGTGCAGTTGGAGTTCCTGAATCGCCTCCCGGTCCAACCCGCCCGCCCCCGGCGGGGGTCCGGCCTCTACCCTGGCCGGGCCCGGCGGGGCCGGGTCGCCGATCAGTTGGACACCGACCCCGCCGTCCCGGTCGGGGCGGAACTCGGTCGTCCGGGGCGCGGCCCGGTCGACCCCCGGCCGGTAGACGGTGTGCTCGGACGCGTAGGGGTTGCCGACCAGCATGGGGCCGGCCCCGCCGTCCCGGTCGGGGCGGAACTCGGTGGTCCGGGTGGTCGGTGCCCCGGCGTAGTCCTCCGGCCGGTACAGCAGGGTCTGCTCCCCCCGGACGTGCCGGCCGGCGTCGTGCAGGTCCGGCCGGTCCCCCCGGTCGAGGGCCGCCCACGCCCCCCCGCCCGGCGGCCCCCACCACCCCCCGCCCCCGCCGCCCCCCGTGTC
>JAIEQO010000190.1 GCA_019747655.1 Gemmataceae bacterium
CGGCCGCGGGGGTGGTGCCGGTGAGGACGCGGCACCGCCGGCGGCCGGCCCGGGGGTGAGACGACGGCGGCCCGCCTCCGTGCGCGAAGCCGCCCGCCGTACCGGGCGGGTTCCGGCTCCGCCGTCCCCCGCCCGACGCACCCTCTATCGGCCCCGCCGGTTGCCGGGGTTCACCCGTTCCCGCCGGCCCCGCCACTTTTCCCCGCCGCGTGACCTAAACTGGTTGGGGCTGTTGTGTCTGCCCGAGGTGGCGGCATGAACCCCCGCGCCCGAGTCCCTCTGGGTGCCAAACTGGGCGTCGCGTTCGGCCTCGCCGGGCTCGTGACGTACGCCGCCCTCGCGTGGTGGGCTTCCGTCGAGGACGACCCGAAGGCCGGGATGACGATCGCCCTCGCCGCGGTCTGCGGGTGGATGACGACCGGGTTGCCCGCGCTCGTGTTCGGCTTGGTGGGGCTTACCCAGATCAACTGGTCGGCACCCGGCCGCCGGACGGCAGCCGCCCTGGCGCTGATCGGGGTCGTGATCGGGGCCTTCGGCCCGGTCGCGCTGCTGGCCGGGTCGGCGATTTACCAGACGAATCGATGAGGAGCGGATGGACGCGATCATCCTGGCGGCCGGGAAGGGGACGCGGCTGCGGCCGCACACCGAGACGACCCCAAAGCCGCTCCTGAAGGTCCAGGGCCGGCCGATCCTCGACTGGATCATCGGGGCCCTGCCGCCGGTCGACCGGCTGGTCGTGGTGGTCAACTATCTGGCCGGGCAGATCGAGGACTACCTGAAGACGCAGCGGCACGTCCGCGACTGGGCGACGGTCCGGCAGGCCGAGCCCCGCGGCACCGGCGACGCCTTGATGAGCTGCAAGGGGGCGGTCGCGTCGGACCGGGTGATGGTCCTCAACGGCGACGACCTCGTCGGCCGGGCCGACCTCGCCAAGCTGGCCGCGGTGCCGATGGGCATCCTGACGCAGTCCGTCGACGAGCCGGAGAGCTTCGGCATCGTCACCCGGAGGGCCGACGGGACGCTGGAGAAGATCGTGGAGAAGCCGAAGGGGCTGGCCCCGCCGCAGTTGGCGAACATCGGCGGGTATCTGTTCCCCCGCCGGGTGTTCGACCTGACGCTGCCCTTGTCCCCGCGGGGCGAGTACGAGATCACCGACGCGGTGGCGCAGCTCGCCGCCGGCGGCGGGTTCCGGGTGGTCGAGGCCGACTACTGGCTGCCGATCGGCACCACCGCCCAGTGGGAGGCGTCCCAGACGGCCGACGTGGGGCCGGCGCGGTGATGGGTCCCACTCCTGGGAGCGCGGGCGTCCCGCCCGCTCGTGGGCGGCGGACGAAACAGCGGGCGGGACGCCCGCGCTCCGAGAATCCGGTGATGGGTCCCACTCCTGGGAGCGCGGGCGTCCCGCCCGCTCGTGGGCGGCGGACGAAACAGCGGGCGGGACGCCCGCGCTCCGAGAATCTGTCGGCGGTAGTGACCGGGAATACCGCGGACCCTGTGGGATCGGGGATGACATCTCCCGCCCCGGGGGCCGGCAGTGCCTCACGTCGGACCGGACAGCACCGATGACGACGGGCTCGGATGCCTCGCCGGGTGCGGGCTGGCGGTGGTCGTCGGGGGTGGCCTCTCGGTCGCCGTCGCGTTGATCGGTCTCTCCCTGACGATCGGCTCGGCCCCGACGACGCTACCGCCGGCGGTGCGACTCCTGCTCGCCGCCCTCGAGTACCTACTTCGGGTGCCCGGATTCGCCCTCTCCTGCCTCGCCCCGTTGGTGCGGGACCTCGCCGCCGGCCGCTGACGGCCCGGCTCGGGCACGGGCGTTGCATAGAATGGCCCCACCGCCGGCCCGGCGGCACCTCCGGGGGGCATCCCACATGGCCGACTTCAGCCGGATCACCGACCACGGCGACCACCACGGGCATTGCAAGGGCTGCCGGCACTGGCACGGCGAGCACGACGGCCCGGCCGCCGAGCACACCGCCATCGGGCTGTGCATGCAGCCGGAGCTGACCCACTTCTCGCTGATGGTCAGCGGGGACAGCGGGTGCAACCACTACGAGCCCCGGGACGGGCTCGGGGCCGAGCGGATGATGCAATCGATGGCGGGTTGATTCGGAGCACAGGCAGGAATGCCTGTGCCACCGGACGGCTTGGTGGCACAGGCATTCCTGCCTGTGCTCGGCCCGCCGACTTTTTTCCGCAGCCCGGGTTGCCGCGTCCCGGCCCGGGCCTTATCCTCTCCCAAACCCCGCCGCCGAGGCGGCCGGGGCCGACCGAAGCTGGTGAGCATCTTATCCAGAGTGGCTGAGGGGCCAGGCCCGACGACGCCACAGCAACCGGCCCGGCGAGGCGAGCCGCACGGCTCGCCCCCGAGGTGCAGGTGCTAAGTCCTGCCCGGCAAACGCCGCCTCCCCCGTTGGGAGGTGGTATGGCCGGGGAAGATAAGATCTCGCGTGGGACCGAATCCCCCGCCGTTCTCTTATCTCTGCACCCGCCGGGGTCCACCACACCCGGCGGCCCGACTGGACCAAGACCTCACCCCGACACCGTGACGCCGACGCGCGCCCGTCCCGTAGGCTCGCGTCCTCTCACCACCGGGGGTGCCGCCCGTGCCGACCGCCGACTTCGTGACCGGACTCAAGTGCCGCGTCTGCGGCAAGCTCTACCCGAAGTCACCGATCAACTTCTGCACCGACGACTTCGGGCCGCTGGAAGTGGCCTACGACTACGACCGGGCCAAGCAGGTCCTCAGCCGCGACAAGATCGCCCGCCGGCCCCGGACCATGTGGCGGTATCGGGAACTGCTGCCGCTCGACGGCGAGCCGTCGGTCGGCCCGCAGGTCGGCTGTACCCCGCTGATCCGGGCGGATCGCCTCGCCGACGCCCTCGGGGTCGAGCGGCTGTGGATCAAGAACGACGCCGTCAACTTCCCGACGCTGTCGTTCAAGGACCGGGTGGTCGCGGTGGCCCTGTCGAAGGCCCGCGAGTTCGGCATGCGGACGGTCGGCTGCGCCAGCACCGGGAACCTGGCCAACAGCGTCGCCGCCCAGGCCGCCCAGGCGGGCCTCGACACCTTCATCCTGGTCCCGGCCGACCTGGAGAAGGCGAAAATCCTCGGCACCGCCGTCTACGGGGCGAAGGTGATCTCCGTCACCGGCACCTACGACGAGGTGAACCGCCTCTGCACCCAGATCGCCCTCAAGTACGGGTGGGGGTTCGTGAACGTCAACCTCCGGCCGTTCTACGCCGAGGGGTCGAAGTCGATGGGGTTCGAGATCGCCGAGGACCTGGGCTGGCGGTTCCCCCGGCACGTCGTCTGCCCGATGGCCGGCGGGGCCCTGGTCGGCAAAATTCACAAGGCGTTCACCGAGCTGCACGCCACCGGCCTCGTGTCGCAGCCGGTGACGACGAAGATGTGGGGCGCCCAGGCCACCGGCTGCAACCCGATCAGCGACTGCGTGAAGTCGAACCGCGAGCGGCACAAGCCGGTCCGCAAGCCGGACACGATCTGCAAGAGCCTGGCCATCGGCGACCCGGCCGATGGGTACTTCGCGGCCAAACTGGTCCGCGACACCGGCGGCTGGGCCGAGGACGTGAGTGACGACGAGATCGTGGACGGGATGCTGTTGCTGGCCCGGACCGAGGGCGTATTTGCCGAGACGGCCGGGGGCACCACGGTGGCGGTGGCCCGGAAGCTGATCGAGGCCGGCCGGCTGCCGCGGGACGAGGAGATCGTCCTGTGCGTCACGGGCAACGGGCTGAAGACCCAGGACGCGGTGTTCGAGGCGGTCGAGCGGCCGGCGGTCATCAAGCCGTCGCTAGCCGAGTTCGAGTCGCTGGCCGGGGTCGTCGGCGAGTTGGTGTCGGCGTGACTGAAGGGCCGGCTGTGCCGGCCGTCCGCACGATGGCCGGCACAGCCGGCCCTACGAGAGGAACCCATGCCGATCACGGTGCAGGTCCCGACCCCGATGCGGGAGCAGGCCGGGGGGAAGGCCGAGGTGGCGGTCGGCGGGGCGACCGTCCGGGCCGCCCTGGATGATCTCGTCAAGCAATATCCCGGGTTGGCCCCGAAGCTGTTCGACGGGGGCAAGCTCCGGCCGTATGTGAACGTCTTCGTCAACGACGAGGACATCCGTTACCTGGACGAGATGGACACGGCCGTGGCGGACGGGCAGGTCGTCGCCCTGATCCCGGCCGTGGCCGGAGGCTGAGCGATGCCCGCCGACCCGGCGAAGGCCGACGAGACGCCCGACGGGGCCGCGGTATTCCCGCTGATCCCGCCGGAGCTGGGCGTCCACCCGCTCTTGCTCGGGGTGTTGCACGCCTACGTCTTCTTCGAGGGGTCGGACCCGGCGGTCGTCCACCCGGCCGCCGCCGAGGAGGCGATGCACTACCTGGTGACGTACCTCCAGCGGCTCTCCGGCCCGGACCTGCGGAAGGTCCGGGAGGACATCCACGCCCTGGCCGGGTTTGCGAAAGCGGACGAGTGGCCGCGGGAGCACGTCCGGTTCCTGCACGACTTCCTCCCGTCGAACGGGGTCGGCACCACCCCCCCGCCCGAGCCGGACGACGAAGACGACGAGTAACCCCGACGGCCTGACTCGGGCCAATAGCCACCCAGGGCTCGCGCCCTGGGCTACGGTCTGTCGCCCCTCCCGGGGCTCCGAACCATCGGTTTCCGGAGCCCCGGGAGGGGCGACAGACCGTAGCCCAGGGCGCGAGCCCTGGGAACGAGACCGTTGCCATGACCGACCCGAACCCGCTCGACCGCTACAGCCGCCAGATGCGGTTTCCCGGCATCGGCAAGGCCGGCCAGGAGAAGCTGCTCGCGTCCCGCGTCACCCTGTGCGGGTGCGGCGCGCTCGGCACCGTCCTGGCCAACACCCTGGTCCGGGCCGGGGTCGGGTTCGTCCGGGTGGTGGACCGCGACTTCGTCGAGCCGTCGAACCTCCAGCGGCAGGTGCTGTTCGACGAGTCCGACGTGCGGGACAACCTGCCGAAGGCCGAGGCCGCGGCCGTCAAGCTCCGGCGGATCAACTCGGCGGTGACGGTGGAACCGGTCGTGGCCGACATCGACCGGACGAACGTGGAGGACCTGTGCCGGGACGCCGACCTGATCCTCGACGGGAGTGACAACTTCGAGGTCCGGTACCTGGTCAACGACGTGGCGGTGAAGCTGGGTAAGCCGTGGGTGTACGGCGGTGCGGTCGGCAGCCAGGGGATGACCATGACCATCATCCCCGGCGAGACGCCGTGCCTGCGGTGCGTGTTCGAGGCGGCCCCGAACCCGGGCGACGTCGGCACCTGCGAGACGGCCGGGGTGCTGGCCCCGACGGTGTCGATCGTGGCCAGCTTCCAGGCCGCGGAAGCCCTCAAACTGCTCTCGGGGAGCCGCGACGCCGTCAGCCGCGAGCTACTGATGGTGGACGTGTGGGAGAACACCCACAAGCGGGTGAAGGTGGCCCCCTTGCGGGGCCGCAAAGGGCAGTGCCCGTGCTGTGCCCGGCGGAACTTCGAGTGGCTGGACGGGGCCCACGGCACCCAGACGACGACGTTGTGCGGTCGGAACGCCGTCCAGGTGTCGCACCGGGCGGCCGGCCGGCTCGACTTCGAGCAACTGGCCGGAGTGTTGCGGACGTCCGGGCCGGTGACGTTCAACAAGTTCCTGCTCAAGTTCCAGCTCGAAGAGAAGGGTGAGCCGTTCGAGTTCACCGTCTTCCCGGACGGCCGGGCGATCATCAAGGGGACCAGCGAGCCGGACCGGGCCCGGACCCTGTACGCCAAGTACGTCGGCCACTGACCGCCGGGCCGGGCGGTACTCCCTTGCACCCGGCGGCCGATCGGGCAAGATGGCGGGTGTCCCACACCCCTCCGGAGGACGGTCCGATGCCCCGCGACGACGAGTCCGACGACGCCCCGGCCCGCCGGGAGCCGAACAAGAAGGTGACGGCCGGCATCCTGGCCATCGTGGTCGGGTGGCTCGGGGTCCACAAGTTCTACCTCGGGTACACCACCCCCGGGGTCATCCAACTGGTCCTCGGGCTGTGCCTCGGGATCGGGTGGATCATCGGCATCATCGAGGGGATCATCTACCTGACCCAGTCGGACGAGGACTTTTACCGGACGTACCAGGTCGGCAAGAAGGAATGGTTCTGACCGCCGGCGTCCGGCCGGAAGGCCCCAGGAGGCGACCGATGAGTTCCGCCGCCCGCACCACCCGCCCGCCGCGGCCGGCCCCGGTTCTGCCGGCGGTCACGACGCGGCCCCAGCGTCGGTTCACCGTCGCCGAGTATCACCAACTCGGCGAGGCGGGCATCCTGACGACGCGCGACCGCGTCGAGTTGATCCACGGCCTCATCGTGGAGAAGCCGGTGATCCACCCGCCCCACACGACCGCCGTGGGTAACGTCGGCCGCGAACTGACCCGGCTGCTCGGCCTGGACGCCGCGATCCGGACCCAGCAGCCGATCACCCTGGCGGACAGCGAGCCCGAACCGGATGTCGTTCTCGCGTCCGGATCGCCGAAGGACTACGGCGCCGCCCACCCCCGACCGAGGCAGGTCCGGCTGGTGGTCGAGGTGGCGGACTCGTCGCTCGCCTACGACCGGACGACCAAGCTCGGCATGTACGCGGCGGCCAAGCTCCCGGTGTACTGGGTCGTGAACCTCATCGACCGACGGGTCGAAGTCTACACCGACCCCCGCGGCGGGAAGAACCCGGGCTACAAGACCGTGGCCGAGTACGGCCCGGGGGACGCCGTCCCGGTGGTAGCCGGCGGCACCGACCTCGGCTCCATCCCGGTCAGCGAGTTGCTCCCGTGACCTACCTCGACAACGCGGCCACCAGCTTCCCCAAGCCCGAGGGGGTGTACGCCGCCCTCGACCGGTTCGCCCGCACGTCCCTGGCCAACCCCGGCCGGGCCGGGCACAGGATGGCCCTGGCCGCCGAGCACGCCCTCGACGACGCCCGCCACCGCCTCAACCGGTTCGTCGGCGGCCCCGGCCCGGACCGGGTCGTCTTCACCCTCAACGGGACCGACGCCCTGAACATGGCGTTCAAGGGCGTCCTCCACGACGGCGACCATGTCATCACTTCGGACCTCGAGCACAACAGCGTCTCCCGGCCGCTGGTCGCGCTGGCCGAGGCCGGCCGGATCACCCTGACCCGCATCCCGGCCGACGGCGGCGGGACGATCGACCCCGCGGCCGTCGGGGCGGCTATCGGCCCGAAGACCCGGCTCGTCGCCCTGACCCACGCCAGCAACGTGTTGGGCACGGTGCAGCCGGTGGCCGAGGTCGGCCGGATCGCCCGCGAGCATGACCTGCTGTTCCTGGTCGATGCCGCCCAAACGGTCGGCGTCGTGCCGGTCGATGTCCGGGCCATGCACATCGACCTGCTCGCCTTCCCCGGGCACAAGTCGCTCCTCGGGCCGACCGGCACCGGGGCCCTGGTGGTCGGGCCGCGGGCCACTCTGCGGCCGTGGCGGGAGGGCGGCACCGGCGGCGACTCGTCCACCCCGACTCAGCCGAGCCTCTACCCGTACTACCTGGAGGGCGGGACGCCGAACGTACTCGGGGTGGCCGGGCTGGTCGCCGGGCTCGACTTCGTGGAGGAGCGGGGCGTCGACGCCATCCGGGAGCATGAGGTGGCGTTGTGCGATCGGCTCCGGGCCGCCTTGGCCGAGATGCCGGGGTTCGAGGTGTTCGGCCACGCCGACCCGGCCCGGCGGGTCGGGACCGTCGCCTTCCGGCACGAGGCCCTGCCGGCCCCGGAGCTGGGCGGCATCCTCGACCAGGCGTTCGACATCGCCGTCCGGCCGGGCCTGCATTGCGCCCCGTACATCCACCGGGCGCTCGGGACGTACCCCGACGGCCTCGTCCGGGTCAGCCCCGGGCCGTTCACCACCGCCGCCGACATCGACCGGCTCATCGGCGCCCTGACCGAGATCACCGGCGGGGTGTAGGTCCGGCGGCGCGACCCGGGCCAGGAGAAGTTCGGGTGAATCCGGCCCGGCGGCCTGTACCACGCCCACGCACTTCTGCTAGCATGTCCGTGCTGCCCCGCGTCCCATCCCCCACGCTGCCATGCCCTTCCCCCACCGCCGCGCCTTCCTCGGCGCCGCCGGGCTCGCCGCCGGTGCCGCCCCGTTCCTCCGCGCCCGCGACATCCCCCCGCCCCGGCTGGTCGGCGACGCCGACCCCGGCCCGGGGCTCGGAGCGCCGTCCGGCCTCGACACCCTGTTCCTGACGTACAAGGGCGACCCGACCACCTCCGCCACCGTCCAGTGGCTGGGCACCGACTCGGCCGCCGACGGGACGGTCCGGTACACCACCCCCGAGGGGACGGCCTGGAAGACGGCCCCGGCCAAGACCAGGCCGTTCCCCCGGACCGACTCCACCGTCTTCCGGGCCGACCTGACCGGCCTGACCCCCGGGTCCGACTACCTGTTCCAGGTCGGCCGGCACCGCAAGACGTTCAAGTTCCGGACCGCCCCGGCGAAGGCCACCGACACCTTCACCTTCGTCTCCGGCGGCGACTGCGGGGTGAACGCCCACGCCGTCGCCAACAACCTCCTGGCGGCCAAACAAGACCCGTACTTCGCCCTGATCGGCGGCGACCTGGGGTACGACAACGGCCGGTCGGCCAAGACCGCCATCGCCTTCCTCCAGAACTACAGCCGGACGATGGTGGACACCCGCGGCCGGCTGATCCCGCTCGTCGCCGGCATCGGCAACCACGAGGTCGACGGCGGGTACGCCAAGCCCCGGGCCAACGCCCCGTTCTTCCTCGCCCTGTTCGACGGCCTGTACCCCGACCGCACCTACGCCACCCTCGACTTCGGCGACTACCTGAGCCTCGTCCTACTCGACTCGGGGCACGTCGAGCCGATCGGCGGGGCCCAGGCCGACTGGCTCGAAACCGCCCTGGAGGACCGGCAGGGCCGGCCCCACCTGATCGCCGCCAACCACGTCCCGGCGTACCCGTCGTACCGCAACCCGGACACCGGCAAGGACGGGGCGTTCGGGACCGGGGAGGCCAACCGCATCCACTGGTGCCCGCTGTTCGAGCGGCTCGGGGTGGACGCCGTCCTGGAGCACCACGACCACACGTTCAAGCGGACCCACCCGCTGACCGACGGCCTGCGGGACAAGAACGGGGTGGTGTACCTGGGTGACGGGTCGTGGGGGATGATCCGGCCGCCGGTGGCCCCGGACAAGCGGCCGTACCTGGCCCAGGTCGGCCGGGCGTACCACCTGAGCGTCCACAAGCTGGAGGGGCCGGACCGGTACCACGTCGCCCTGGCCGAGGGCGGGAAGGTGGCCGACGTGTTCCACACCAGCGGCAAGCGGCCGGCCCGGCGGGGGTAGCCGGCTGCCTGTTTTGGCGGGGTGTACACCCCACGCCAAAACCAGAAAAACCCGAAAACAAATAAAACCGTCGGACCGACGCCGGGGCCGTAACCCGGCCGGGTTCGACAACCGGAGGCGGGGTCAGCCGCGGCCGGTTAGTACGGCCCGGGCCTCGGCGAGGCGGGTCCGGAGGGCATCATCCCACCAAGGCCAGGTCGGCTCACCGTCCGGGGGCGTGGCGGCCGCTACGGCTTGGTCGGCCGGGTCCGGGATGGCGGCCGCGATCAGGGTAGCGAGGTCGGCCGGGGCGACCCGGTGTTCGACCTGGAGCCGCTTGGCCGGGCCGACCCCGCCCCGGTAGTGGGCCTCGTCGTACACCCAGTGGCGGAGGAACAGGGCCTCGTCAGGGGACAGATTCATCGGGCGGTACTTGCTCGGCATAGGTGTAGGTGGTCAAGGGTGGATGGGTTCCGGGCTGGACGAACCGGCACCGAAGGGCCCAGTCGGCGAGCGGGGTGGTCGGGGACTCGCCGTCCGCCGCCCGCTTCAACTTCAACTCCGCCTCCCCGTACCGGAACACCGGCCAACCCGATTGCGGGACAACCGGTCGGCCCTGGGCGTCGAACCCGATCAGCCCGTTGCAGTACGGGCAGGCGAGAGCCGCCCCCGGCTCCGCCCGGAACAGCCGCTTGTACGCCGGGTCGGCCTGCTTCGCGGTCGGGACGCATTCCAACAGGGCGTCGATAATGTAGCCCCGACAGTACAAGCAAAAGATACTCCAGTACGGCATCGCGGTCCCAGGGCGGCAGGGGCCGAGCGTAGTCGGACGATCACACCTCCACCTTAGCCCGGACTCGATGACCCGGGCAAGGTCGCCCCGCCACCTCGTCCCCCTGCTACACTTCCCGTATGAGCACCACCCTATCCCGTCCGGCCCCCGGGGCTGACGCCCCGGGCTCGCCCCCCGCCTCCCAGGCCGCCCTCGTCGCCCGGATGAAAGCCGTCGTCGGGCCGGACAACGTCCTCGCCTCGGCCGCCGAGCTGTCCGTCTACGAGTGCGACGGGTACACGGTCGAGAAGAACCGGCCGGAGGTCGTCGTCTTCCCGACCACCACCGAGCAGGTCGTCGGGGTGGTCCACGCCTGCAACGAGTTGGGTCTGCCGTTCCTGGCCCGGGGGGCGGGGACGAGCCTGGCCGGCGGGTGCGTCCCGGTCGGCGGCGGGGTGATGATCGGCCTCGCGCGGATGAAGCGCATCCTGGAGGTCAACGTCCGCGACCGGTACGCGGTCGTCGAGCCGGGCGTCGTCAACGTCTGGCTGACCAACGCCCTCAAGCCGTTCGGCTGCCACTACGCCCCGGACCCGTCCAGCCAGGGGGCCTGCACCATCGGCGGGAACGTGGCCACCAACTCCGGCGGCCCGCACACCCTGAAGTACGGCGTCACCGTCAACCACATCCTCGGCGTCGAGCTGGTCCTGCCGGACGGCCGGGTGGTGACCACCGGCGGGCCGTGCGAGGACACCCCCGGGTACGACCTGACCGGGGCCATCGTCGGCAGCGAGGGCACGTTCGGGGTCGTGACGAAGGTGTGGGTCCGGCTGACCCGCAACCCGGAGGCGTACCGGACGCTCCTGGGGGTGTTCGACTCGGTCGACCAGGCGACGAACACGATCAGCGACATCATCGGGGCCGGGATCGTGCCGGCCGCCCTGGAGATGCTGGACAACATGTTCATCGGGTCGGTCGAGGCGGCGTACAAGCTCGGCTTCCCGCTCGACGCCGGGGCCCTGCTCATCATGGAGGTG
>JAIEQO010000368.1 GCA_019747655.1 Gemmataceae bacterium
CCCGGGTGATCGGACTCCGGGGCGTCGCGGACTCGGCCCCGGCCGCCCACACGATCGGGCTGGAAGGTCTACTACCCGGACTCACCCCCCGCTTCGCCGACCGGCGTGACCCCGGCCGCCAGCCACCCGCCGCCGGGTAGGTCCAGTCGGGCCGCCCCGAGCCACGGCACCAGCAGCTCTTGCTCGTCGAACCCGCCCGACCCGGCCGGTCGGTTCCGCCAACTCATCCTCACCCGAACCGCAACGGTGTCGGCCGACCGGCCCTCGATCGACACCGACTTGATCGACCCGCACCCGCGGCCGTCGGCCGTGACCCCGTCGGCGAACATGTGATGGATCAGTGATGTTTGCTCGAACGTCACGAACCCAGTCGGGGTGACACTCCCGTCCGGGTTGACCTTCACCGAGGTGATGACGCACTCGGGCGGCGGCACCCGGGCGAGGTGGTAGTGATCGTCCAAGTCCTCGACGGCCCCGGGGACGAAGACCCGGAGGGTGAGGACGGCCTCGGCCCGGTCGACCTCGACCTCGCGGATTTCACACTCGGCGGCCAACGAATCACCTCCAGACAACCGAGATGGAACTAGTGAATTCCCGAACAGTATTATATGTGGTGGCGGTCCGCCGCGGTGGCGGACCGGGCCGGTCGGGAGGGCTGACCGTGACGGCTACCCGGATCGCTACCGTGTGGACGCAAGCCGTGCGGCGTCAACCGCTTCGGTCGTCCGGCGGGCGTGAGCATTGCAGGGTGGTCGCGCCGCGAAGCCGGCCCGACGCCGCCCAACCCACACCCCGGTTGGGGTTTACGGCGGGGCGGCCGGGCCGTGCGAAAAGAGGGGGGAGGGGGGTGCCCCCTCACCCGACCATCATCACCACCCGGAAGCCGACGTTCTCCGACCGGGCGTCGGGGCCCAGCGACCGGCGGGCGGCGCTGCGGCAGTCGGCCGGCGGGCTGTTCCAGCACCCGCCCCGGGCCACCTTCAGGGCCCCGTGGGCCGGGCCCGGCGGGTCGGCCGGCGGGCTGTCGAAATAGTAATACTCCTCGTACCAGTCCTTCACCCACTCCCAGACGTTCCCGTGCAGGTCGTGCAGCCCCCACGGGTTGGCCGGGAAGCCGCCGACCGGGGCGGTGCCCTTGCCGCCGTACTTCCCGCCGGTGGCGGCACAGACCCCGTCCTTCGGGGTGAGGCCGTCGCCGCAGGAAAACGCCGACTCCGTCCCGGCCCGGCAGGCGTACTCCCACTCGGCCTCGGTCGGCAGCCGGTAGCTGCGGCTGTGGGCGGCCTCCTCCGGGAGGTCGGCCAGCAGCCGGCAGAAGGCCTCGGCCTCCTTCCAGCTCACCCCCTCGACCGGGTGGTCCGGTCCGCCGCCCTTGCCGCGGGCGAACTTGGCCGGGTTCTTGCTGACCACGATCTCGTAATGGGCCTGGGTGACCGGGAACGCGGCCAGGTAGAACCCCTTGCCGATCCGGACGTCGTGGAGCGGCCCCTCGTGCTCGCGGTGGCCCGGCTCGGACGCCGGGGACCCCATCCGGAACCCGCCGGGGGCGACCTTCACGAACGTCATCCCGACCGAGTTCTTGGCCACCTTCTGGGTGTTGGTGGTGAGCGGCCCGCCCCCGGCCCCGGGGCCGGCCACGGCCGACAGCAGGGCGGCGGCGGCGGCCGCCCCGGCGTCCGGGTCGAACGGCTTACCGCCGCGGCCGGTGGCGACGATCGGGGCGGCCGGGAGGGGCGGCATCCCGGTCGAGCTGAGCCCCTTGATGGAGATCAGCCGGGACCCGTCCGGGGCGGCCGCGGGGGTCGCCCCGACCGTCACCTGGGCGAGCAGCTCGGCCAGGTGGCGGGCGTCCCGGGGCCGCCGGTCCGGGCGGGTGGCCAGGCACATCTGGAGGACCCGGGCCTGGCTGTCGGTGAACCCGTGGGTCCGGAACTCCTCCATCCACTCGGTCCCGACCGGGGCGGCCGCCGCCGGGTCCCGCTTCAGGAGCTGGAACCAGACGACCCCGAGGGCGTGGACGTCGTCGGCCGGGGCCGGCGGCTCCTTCTTGGCCTGCTGGGGGGAGGCGTACAGGGAGGTGGCGGCCCCCCGGTGGGCCAGCCGCTGCTGCTCCCCCCGGGCCCCGCCGCGGGCCAGTTCGAGCGACCGGGCGGCCTGGATCTGGCCCCACCCGAAGTCGCTCACCCACATGGTGAACTTCCCGCCGTCGGTCGGGTGGAGCAGGACGTTGGCCGGCTTCAGGTCGCGGTGGACGACCCCCCGGGCGTGGGCCTCGCCGACGATCGCGGCCAGCCGCCGCATCAGCTTCAGGGCGGCCTCCGGCTTGGCCCCGTCGTACCGCCACTTCCACTCCAGCATCAGCCCGGCCAAGTCGTACCCGTAGACGAACGGGGCCTCCAGGCACGGCGGGTCGGACTCCAGGAAGACGGCCCGCAGGGGGAGGACGCCGGCCTGCTGGTTGAGCGGGAAGACCTGGGTGAACGGGTCGGTCCCGGCCCGGACCCGGTCCCGGGCCTCCGGGTCGATGGCGAACTTGAGGGCGGCCGGCGGGCGGGCCGGGTCGTCCGGGTGCTCGGCCCGCCAGACCTCCGAGCACTCGCCGAGGCCCCGCAGCTCGGCCAGCACCCAGCCGTCCAGGTCGGCCGGCTTGTCCCCGGTCCGGAACCGCGGGATGCGGGGCGGGAGGTACGGCAGGAGGTCGGCCGAGGTGTACAGGGTGAGCTTCTCGGGGGCGGTACACCCGCCCGGGTCGGACGGCCGGCGGAGGTGCTGGCGGACGGTCGGCGGGAGGGCCCGCATGTAGTCGGTCAGGCCCTCCTTCGGGACCGAGTGGGTCTGGCTCAGGTCGGCGATCAGCTCGCCGATCCGCCGCTGGTACTCGTGGTCCGGGCAGCCGGCGGCGTCGTGCAGGGCGGCCCGCAGGTCCGGCCCGGGGAGCCGCTGGTGGGCCAGGTCGTAGGCGGCCTTGGCGTAGTCGTGGAGGATGTCGGCGAACGGCCACTGGCCGCGGAGGGCCTTGCGGCCCTTCTCGCACAGGGCCTGGCCGACGCACTCGAGGAGTGCCTGCAGGCGGGGCATGGCAGGGCCTCCGGGCCGAAGGAAGGGAGCGACCGGCGGCAACGCGGCAACGCGAGGTTGTTTGAGTGTAAACCGAAACTTCACTGGACACAAGCGCGGGAATGGGCGCCGGGCGGCCCGACCCGATCGGTGCCCCGGGCCGGGCGGCGGCCGGCACGGCGGGCCCTACGAGTTGCCCCCACGGCCGAACGACGTGCCGTAATCCTCGACCGCCCCGCGGAGGTAGTCCCGCAGCGACAGCCGGCGGTCGGTCAGCCGGCCGCTGTCGGTCCGCCGGATGCCGCCGTCGGGCGTCCGGCAGTCGAGGTAGTCCACCATCCCGCACCCGAGGCCGTCGTTGATCGGGTACAGGCCCGGCGGCAGGTAGCCGAGCTTCCCATCCCGCCGCCACTCGTCGAGGGTGTGGTAGATGGCGACGGCCGACAGCCCGGGGAACAGGTCGTCCCCGCCCGGTTGGCCGCCGTCGAGCCCGAGCAGGCCGAGGCAGAGGCCGCCGTTGCCGACCCGGGTGTAGACCGCCCGCAACAGCGGCGGGAGCGGGAACCCGAGGGACGCCTCGGCCGCGGCCACCACCCCCTCCGATACCGGCGGGCAAAGCACCCAGCACAGGGGCTCCTCGTCGTCTTCCTCCTCGCCGACCAGTTGTACCCGCTCCCCGTCGCAGACGAGCGGGTACAGTTCCTCGGGCTCGCCGGCCCGCTCCCGGATCAGGGCCAACAACTCCTCGACCCGCGTGTTCACCCCTGCGTCGCTCATGTCGGCCTCTCACAAGGTCGTGCGGTTGTCGCCGGCCCGGCCGGCGGGTAGGCTCAAGTTGCGATTCCCCACGTCTTCCGAGGCCCGCCCGTGGTCGAGACGCCGTGTCCCGGGTGCCGGCGGCCGGTCAAGGCCCGGGACGATCAGGTCGGCCGGCGGGTCAAGTGCAGCAAGTGCGGCACTCGGTTCCCCGTCCCGGCCGACGCCCGGGACGTGCTCGACTTCGCCGACGCCCCGCCACGCCGCCGGCGGACCCGGCTCGGGCAGAAGCTGTTGGCCGCCCTGTTCCTGGCGGGGGCGGCCGGCGGGGCCGTCGGCCTGGCCTTCCTCGTCCTCCACGTCAAGCCCCTGCCCGAGCAGCCCGTCGCCGCCCCCGCCGAGCCGGAAGCCCCGCCCGTTGTGGCCGAAGCCCCCCACCCCGAGAAGGCCCGACCCGCCCCAGCCGCGAAGGCGTCGCCGGTCCCCAAGCTGACCCGCATCCCGGCCGGGCGGGAGTTCGCCCTGCGGCCGCCGAACGACCCGCCCGAGTTGGTCCAGGCCCCGGCCACCGTCCTCGGCCTGGATGTCCCGTTCGCGGCCGCCCGCCGGGTCTTCCCCCCGGCCCACCGGGACGCCGACCCGGCCGTCCTGTGGGAGAGCCGGCCGGCCTTCCAGGGCGTCGGCCGCAAGCTCACCCTCGGCCTGTTCAGCCCCCAGACCGGGGGCCGGGTCGGGGCGGTCCAGTTCGACGCCGACCCCGGCGACCCGGTCTGCGACCTGTCCGCCGACGGCACCCGGTTCGCCGCGGTGGTCGGCCGGCGGGTGACGGCCTGGGAGGTGAAGACCGGGGCGAAGCTCCTCGACGGGTTCGACCCGTATGCCGACCGGCCGCGGAACCGGCCGCCGGTCATCACCGGGCTGGCCTTCGCCGGCCCGCCGGACCGGCTGGCAGTCGTGGACGCGGCCGGCGGGGTGCTGGTCTGGGAGGTGGCGTCCAAGCGGCTCGTCGGGGAGTTCACCCCGCCCGGTCCCGCCTTCGGGCCGGCGGTCGTGGGGGCCGGCCCCGGCCGGGGGGCTGTGGCGGTCGCGGCCCGGGGCGGGGTATTCTCGGCCAACCTGCGGGGCGGGGTGGCTGGGACCCGGTTGGCCGACCTCGGCGACGGGGTCGGCCGGCCGCTGGCGGTGGCGGGATCGGCCGGCGGGAAGGTGGCGGTCGCGTTCGAGACGGCCGGGCCGAAGCCCGAGCAGCTGGTCGCCCTCCTCCGCCCGGACGGCAACCACCCCGCCTACCGCTGGCCGGCCGGGGTCGGCGAGCCGGTCTCGGCCGGGTGGTGCGGGGAGACGGTCGCGGCCTTCGGGACCACCACCGGGGCGGCCGTCTGGTTCGAGGCCGAGGGGGACAGCTTCCGGCCGCTGGCGGTCGCCCGGGTGCCGGGCGACAAGGCCCTCCACGCCCCGGCCGACGACCACTGGTCGCTCCTGCCCGGGCCGGACGGGAAGGCCGTCCTGGTCGGGTACGCCATGCCGCCGCAGGGGCTGGTCGACCCGCTGGAGGCCGGACCGGCACGGCCGGCCGTCACACTCAGGCTCGATTCCAGGGGTTTGTTCCGGTGATTCGTGGGTGAACATGGCACCCCCTCCCCCCCTTCGTTTTTGCTTCCCCACCCCATTCTGAAGTCACTGACCCGCAACAGCTTTCGGCCGTCCAGACCGGTCCGCCGTGCACACCGGGCTGTCACGCTCGACCGCGATTTCGGCCACAACCCGTTGTGATCGCATGGCTTCCATCCCTCCCCGAGCGTGACGGGTGCCCGTCACGCCCGCTTCGCCTCCGACCGGGCGGCTCGGCCCGCGTCGTTATTACTATACATAATATCATATATCGACCGCCGCGTCAATCTCGGCGGGCGGGTTTATGGACGGGTGCTCACCCCGGGTCACTTCCGCCTATCCTGAGCGCATGACCGCGCCGCCGTTCGTCGACGAGGTCGCCGCCTGCCGGGCCGCCCAGGAACCCTGGTCCCGGCTCCCCGTCCGCGAACGGCTTCGGCCGGTGCGGGAACTGCGTCACCTCCTCGTCGACCGGGCCGACGACCTGCTGGCGGCCGTCGAAGCCGACGTGACCCGGCCGCCGGCCGAGGTGCTGGCCACCGACCTGTTGCCGACGGCTGCGGCCCTGAAGTTCCTCGAACGTGAAGCCGGCCACCTCCTGAAGCCCCGCCGGGTCCCGGGCCGGCTGCGGCCGACGTGGCTCTTCGGCTGCCGCGACACCGTCCACCGCCGGCCGTGGGGCGTGGTCGGGGTCATCGGGACGTGGAACTACCCGGTTTTCCTCAACGTGGTGCAGATCGCGCAGGCCGTCGCCGCCGGGAACGGCGTCCTGTGGAAGCCGTCGGAACACTCCGCCAGAACGGCCGCCGTGACGGCCGACCTGTTCCGGGCGGCCGCGTTCCCGCCCGACCTGCTCGTCACCCTGCCGGCGACCCGGGAGGCCGGGCCGCTGGTGGCCGAGGCCGCGGTCGATCACGTCGTCTTCACCGGGTCCGACGCGGTCGGCCGGAAGCTGGCGGCCCGGCTCGGCGAGCGGCTGATCCCGTCGACGCTCGAACTGTCCGGGTGCGACGCGATGTTCGTCCTCGAAGACGCCGACATCGACCTCGCGGCGAAGGCGGCGTGGTTCGGCGTCACCCTGAACCGCGGCCAGACGTGCATCGCCGTCCGCCGGGTGTTCGTGCAGCGGAGTCGGTACGCGGCGTTCGCCGAGGCCCTGCGGCCGCTGGCCGAGGGGGCGAAGCCGGTGTCACTGGTGGCGGTCGGTCAGGCGGAACAGATGGGCCGGCTGGTGACGGACGCGGTGGGGCGGGGGGCGAGGGTGATGGGTGAGAAGACCCCTCCCCCTAACCCCCTCCCCGACGCGGGGAGGGGGGACCGAGCCAAGAGACCCCACCCCCTAACCCCCTCCCCCGCGGGGGGAGGGGGAACAAGCCCCGAGCCGGCCCTCCTGTCCCCCCTCCCCCCGCGGGGGAGGGGGTTAGGGGGTGGGGTCTCTCCAACAATTCTCCTCGGCGCCACGCCCGAGATGGCCGTCTGCCGCGAGGCCGCCTTCGCCCCGGTCTGTGCCGTGATCCCGTTCGACACCGTTGACGACGCGGTGTCACTCGCCGCCGGGTGCCCGTTCGGGCTGGCGGCGTCGGTCTTCACGGCCGACCCCGCGGCCGCCAAAGCCCTCGCGGCCCGCGTCCCGGCCGGGCACGTCACGGTCAACGACGTGCTCGCCCCGACGGCCCACCCGGCCACCCCGTTCGGCGGCCGCGGTTCGAGCGGGTGGGGCGTCACCCAGGGGGCCGAGGGGCTGCTGGCGATGACCACCCCGCAGGCGGTGACGGTCCGCCGGGGGCGGTTCCGGCCGCACCTGGACGAGGCCGTGGCCCCCGACCCGGCCACGGCCGACATCCTCCGCGGCCTCCTCCGGGCGACCCACGGCCGGGGGTGGCGGGTCTGGCTCGGCGGCGCACGGCAACTGGTGCGGGGGGTAAGGCGGAAGAGATGAGCGGTGTGGGTCTGGGTAGGTGGGGTGGGCACCGGGGGCTCGGGGGGGTGGCCCGGGGGGGGGTGGGGGTTTGGTGCCGGGGGGGGGCGACCGCCGGTAGCCCAGGGCGTGAGCCCTGGGTCCGGGATTTCAGCCTTGCCGGCTCACCATCGCGCGAATCCAGGTCGGGGCGAAGGGGGACGTGCAGCCCTTCGAGACGGGGTAATCCCGGTAGACTCCCAACGTCTCGCCGATGGCGACGGCCCGCTTGCGGAGCTTGGGGAAGTGGATGCCGATCTCCGCGAGGGTGGCGTTCATCGTCCACTGCACGGCGGGGTCGGCGGTTCCCATCTCGGCCTCGATGCGGTCCAGCAGCGCCGGGGGGTCGAGCCCGTCCGGGCTCTTAACGACCCGCTCGGCGGTGAGACTCCAGCCGGCGCGGGCGGCCCAGCGGTCGTCGTCGGCCATCCACTTCTGGCGGAGCAGCTCCTTGTCGGGGTGCGGCTTGACGACGTAGGAGATGAGCCAGTCCGCCACGTGCGCAAAGGCGATGGTGCGCACCATCCGATCCACGTCCTCGGCCGACAGGTCCTTCGGCTTGACCAGGAGGGCCGCCAGGAGTTGGGCGTCGACGTTGCCGGTCTTCCAGAGCGACGCGGCGAGCTTCGGGTCGGCCTTGATCGTCTTCGCCAGCGCCCGGATGTCGCCGTGCTTGACGCCGAACTGGTTATCGCCGGCGCCCCACTTGGCGTTGTGCCTCCGCGTGGTCGGGTTGCCGAGCGCCTGGAGCTGCTCGAGCGCTCCATCGACGGTCATGGGCGTAATTCCACCCGGGGCGAGCCCCGTCTCGGAGCGGCGGCCGGTTCGGCGTGCCTTTACTCCTGGCCGGCGGCCGACTTGACGGCCCGCTCCAGCAGCAGGGCGGCGACCTGCATCGGGCTGGCGTGCGCCTTCTCGGCGAGCTTCTCGAGCTGCCCCAGTGTCGTCGTCGAGAGGCGGACCAGACGCTGCTCGTCCCACGACGGGTCGGTCGGGCGCCCCCCGCCGTCCGGGACGCGGAACCGCGCCGCGACCTCGGCGGCCAACTGGACGGCCCCGAAGTAGCCGCCGCGGGAGACGACCTTGCCGCGCCGCTCCGCCCCCAGGTCCTTGGCGATCCGGTCCATGTCGAGCGGTGTACTCACGGCCTACCCCTCCGAGAAGTCCCGGAACGCCAGGTACTCGTCCCCGATGACCAGCCCGATCTCGCCCTGGCGGGCCTCGCGGCCCATCCGCCGGCAGAAACTGCCGAGCCGACCGAGGCGGGCCGAGTCCGCGACATCCGCCGGGGTTGTGTAGCAGTGGATGACGACGGGCTCGTCCTTGACCAGCACGCCGCCCCGCTCGTCGTCACGCCACACGCCCCTGGCCCGCGGGAAGGCGGTAGCCCCGCCGAAGAGTTGCCCGAACGTGTCGAGGGCCGCCTCGACCCAGTACCCCTGGTCGACGGGCGTGGCCCCGTCGCGCTCGACGCTCGGCACGAACAGGACGACCAGGACGGCTTTGCGGCTGGCTTGAAGGCCCGGCGGTTCCATGACGACCTCCGGCGATCAATATAGATCGCCGCGGCGTTCGCCGCAAGCCCGGTGTCACAGCGCCCCCCACCGGCGGACCCGGCCTCTTCCCGCGGACGAAGAGGCACGGGTGCGTGCCCGACTAAAGCTCCATGGCTTCGAGGTTGGCCAGGAGGTCGTCGCGCATCAGGACGACCTTCCCGACCGAGCTGCCGGCCGGCTCGTGGTCGAAGGCGACGGCGGCGCCCGCCGGCAGGTCGCGGAGGAGTTGTGCGAACGTCTCCGCGTCGGGCACCGCCATCACCGTCGCCGCCGGCGGGGCCAGCAGCAGCGCCCGGTCGGCCAGGTCGGCGTCGGTGAACACCGGGACCAGCGGCAACCGCGTGCCGTCGTCGGGGAGCCCCTCGGTGGTGTGCAGCACGAGGCCGGGTCGCGCGGCCCGCAGGACGTAGACGGGGTAGCTCCACCCCCACGCGACCTGCGGCAGGAACCGCTCCAGGACGACGGCGGCGGGGTGGGCGCGGTCGGCGTACACGAACCCGTCCCGGCCGCGTACCGGGTCGAACAGGACGTACGCGCCGGAGTCGCGGACCGACCGGAGGAACCGCCGGAACGCGGCGAACCGGTCGAACGGCTCGACCCGGACCCCGCGTCGGCCCTGGTGGCCCTCGAACTCCTTGAGGAACCGGGCCGCCCGGGCCTCGGCCGTGAAGACCGCGATGCCGAACTGCCCACCCGGCCCGGGCCGGTCCCCGTCCGGGCCGAAGCCGACGTAGTCCCCGCCGGGCCGGCGGAGGGCGAAGAGGGGATAGCTGACCGAGAAGCCCCGGGCGTCGGCCGGGGCGGCAGACAGTTCGGCGAGGCCCCGCTCGACCGCCGACAGCGGGAGGGCGTGCGGCGGGGCCGGCCGGTTCGGGGGGTACAGCCCGATCTCGCCGCCCGTCCCGCGGGTGGTGATCGTGTAGGTCGGCCCGGGCCGGACGTCGGTGACGTACTGCGCCGGGACGAGGAACCTCTTCGTAGTGGCCGACCCGTCGGGCACGGCGTCGGTCACCTGCGTCCCCTTGTAGTCGAGCCAGGTCGTCCGCCCGTCCCCCCACGCGGTCGTGCGGACCGAGCAGGCGACGACGGCGAACTCGAACCGCGAGTAGCCCCACCAGTGGGTGATCAGGGCGGACCGCGGCAGCGGCTCGGGGTCGGGGAGGTCCGGGAGGTCGGCGAGGGCCTCCGTCCGACGCCCGTCCTCCGGGTCCAGGGGACCGCCGCCGGTCCAGATGAGGAATTGCGGCCGCACGGCACCCTCCTGCGACACCCCGCCGGGTCGCGGCCCGTACCGCCGGTGATCCCGCCCGGTACGGGCCGCGACCGATGCACCCCACTTTACGAACCTCCCCCGCCGAAACCGGCGGGGCCGGACGACTCAGCTCACCTGCCGGCGGGACTGAGGGGGCTAAGAATCTGGCAAGGCCTGCCCGCCCCCGCCGCCTGCTGCAGCGCCCGATTCGGCGCCGTACCCGGAGGCGAGCGCAAGACACCGTTCCCTGAAGCTACCATAGATGCCAGGAACCGCTGCGTAGTTACCCGCGATGAACTCGACGCTCGCGGCGAGGAGAGGATAGACCGGTTTCACGCTGCCCGGGTCCTGCCCATCCCTGCACTCAAGCAGCGATAGGAACGCGCTCGCGGTGACGGAATCACCTGCCGCAGCAGGCGACAGGACGTACATCGCAAAGGATTGGACGTAATATTGAAATACCGCCCTCGGCGAGAAGAGGAGTTCATCCATACGCGAGATCGAATTGCCCTCCCCGAAGTGCTCCTGGACCAGCATGTGCGACTTGCCGAAGAACCGCTCTTGCAAATTCCGAACGGCGGGATCGCTCTCGCATCCGGACCAGTCTGCACTATCTGGAATACGACCAAACAATTTCATGATCTATCTGCCGCATGCCGCTAAACTAGTCGCTAGCCGGACCTGGCCAGCGCTCGCAGCCGCCTGGCCGACGTGTTCGGTTCTCATGATCGTAGCCCGAGCGCGGCCCAACCGCAACGGTTACGTCGGTCCTGCCCGCTCGCCAAGACTTAACTCCCCTCCGGGGCCTCGGCGGCGACCGCCCGGTACATCTCCAGCGCCTTCCCGAACGCCTTCTCGGCCTCGGCCCGCTCCTCGGCCTTGATCCCCGGGCCGCGGACCTTCCACAACTGCTCGATCACCCCGACGCACCACTTCGCGCTCTCCCGGCTGGCCCGGATCGGCTTCCCGCC
>JAIEQO010000002.1 GCA_019747655.1 Gemmataceae bacterium
CCGCTGGTGCCGGTCCCCGAGGTCCGGGCGGCGTTCGAGCTGGCGGTGCAGACGCTGGCGGCCGACGGGGCGTTCGAGCCGGCGGTGGCGGCGGCCGAGGCGTACCGGGCGGTGGCGACGGCCGGCCGGGACCGGGAGAAGAAGGCCGAGGCCCTGGCCGCCTGGGGGGCCCACCTGCGGAAGGTGAGCGCCGACGGGGCCCCGAAGTTCGCGGCGGCCGCGGCCGAGTACGCCGCCCTGGCCGACGACCGGCCGCCCGGGGCGGACAAGGCCGACCTCCTGCGGAAGGCGGCGACGCTCTACCGGGAGGCGAAGGACGGCCCGGCGTCACTGGCCGCACTGGAACAGGTGTTCAAACTCCCGGGGCTGCCGGACGACGTGACCGGCCCGGCCTGGGCCGACTACGCCGACGGGCTGGTGGCCGCGAGCCGGCCGGAGGACGCGGTGAAGGCGTTCCGGCAGGCGATGGCGTCGGCCGCCCCGTCGTCCACGGCCGCCCGGCACAAGCTGGCCCGGCTCCTGCTCGACACCCGCGACCCGAAGCGGGCCCCGCTCGGGCTGGCCCTGTTGGAGCAGGTGGCGGCGGCCGAGCGGGTGGCCCCGTCCGAGCAGGCGGCCCACGAGCAAGCTCTGGTCGAATTGGCCTACGAGCACATCCGGGCCGGCCGGTTCGCCGACGCCGAGGCCCGGCTGCGGGGCCAGCTCGCCGTCTACCCGTCCGGCCCGGAGGCCGACCTGGGGCGGGTGCTCTTGGGCACCTGCCTGGTCCAGCGGTCGAAGCCGGACGCGAACCCCCGGGCGGCCGACCCGGGGAAGGCCCTGGACGAGGCCCTGGGGCTGGTCCGTCAGGTGGTGGCGGCGGTCGAGGCCCGGAAGGCGGCCGGCCGGCCGGCCTACAGCGACGACTGGCTGTGGGCCCAGGCCAGCCAGCGGGTCCTCCAGGCCTACCTCTTGATGAACCGGCCGCGGGACGTGCTGGTCGAGGGGGACAAGCTCCGCCGGCAGACCGCCGGGACGGCGGACGAGCTGATTACCCTGAGTCACATGTGGCACGCCCACCGGCAACTGCCGGGCGGCGAGCAGGGGGCGTTGAGCACCCGGGACCACATGCGGGAGCTGTTCGACAAGCTGAAGGACAAGCCCGGGGCGTTCCCGGCCGCGGCCGGGGAGTACAGCCGGGGGTACTGGGAGAAGGTCTGGTTCGCCCCGGACAAGACGCAGTAGGCCGGGCTACCCGGCGTCCGGCCCACCCTTGCTCCGGTTGACGTAGAACACCACGACGCCTCCGCCGGGCGGTAAGGCATACCCGACCACCAGCGGCGGGTGGAACCAGATCCGCCGGCCCGGCCCCCGGGACTCGCCGAGGAACCACGGGTCGACGGCCAGCCGGGCGTTAATCTCCTCGACGCACCGGACGAGTCCTTCCCGGGCGGCCAAGTCTTGCTCGGCCACGTAGAAATCGGCGAACCGGTCGAGCGGCGCTTCCTCCCACTCGACGCTCATCCGTGGTCCTCCTTGAGCCTCCGGATTCGCTCGTTCACCTCGGCGACCGAGTACCGCTTGCCCTCGCGGAGGCGGCGGTCGATCTCCTCGTCGGACGGCCAGTCGTCGACGAAGTAGTTGCCCGATCGGATGTACACGACGGCCTTGCCGACCGGGTTGCCGGCCTCGTCCACCAGCTCGACCGTCCCGCCGGCCGCCAGCAGCCGGTCCCGGGTCGGCCCGTCGATCGTCACCGTGCTCATGGGTTGACCTCCTGACCGAGATTGTACCACGCCGCGGCCGGGGGTGGTTACTTCCGCGGCCCGGCGAGAACGGCCGCGATCCGGTCCGGCACCCGGTCGCCCTTCTCGCCATACTCGGCGAGGGCCGGGCGGTCGGCGAAGTACCCGACCACCTGGGTCAGGACCGCCCGCTCGGCGGCGGTGAGTCCGACGTACACCTCGGGGGCACCGAGGAGCCGCCGCAGGGTTTCGACCTCGGCCCACAACGCCGGATCTACGCCGCGCGGGAAGCCCGGCCGGTCGGCGAAGAAGCGGACGTTTTTGAACGCCACCCGGAGGTGGGCCATCAGCGGGTCCTTGGCGGCCGGCCCGTACCGCCGGAGGGCCCGGACGACGTGGGCCGCGGCGGCGGGGCCGTGTGCCCCGCGGTTGTCCTTAGTGATGGCCTTCAGCCCGGCCTCGCCGCAGGCGGCCAGCTCGTCGAACGCCGGCCCGGTGAAGTCGGTCCCCTCGTCGATCAGGGCCACCAGCGCCCGGACCTTCGCGTCCGGGTCCTTCCCGGCCTTGGCCTTCCCCAACTGCTCCCGCAGCCGGGATCGCACGTCGAGCACGATCTTCTTGATCGACGCCTCCGTTCCGTAGCAGCCCAGCCCGTAGGGCCCGGGGATCGACGGCCCGAGTGAGGTGTTGCCGAAGACCAGCCCGCCCTCGACCCAACCGACCGAGATGTCGAAATCCTTGCCGAGGCATTCCCCGGCCCCCCAGCCGTCCACCGGCGGGGTGCCGTCGTAGGCCCACCCGTCCTTGACCAGGAACACGACGAGCCGGTTCCCGGTCACCTTGGTGGGCCGGTCCTTGGCCGGGATTCCCTCGTCCCGGTTCAGGTAGGCGAGCGGGGTCACCTCCTGTTCTAGCTTCAGCTTGAACTTGCCGACCGGGACTGTGTCTCCCGGCTTGAGGTCGCCCACCCAGGATTCGAGTATCTCCCCGCTTCCGTCCGTGACGACGACGTGAGTGGACCGGGCTGCGCAGTCGCCCGGCATGAACGACAGGGTGAGGGTGGCCGGGGCCGGGGCCGCGGAGGCCAGCACGATCACGACGGTGGCGAGGCGGGTGGCGGTCATGGCGGCCTCTGGGGTGGGTGCGGGGTCATCGGCGAGCTTGCCGCCGGGGGCGGACTCGTGGAAGCCACACCCCCGGCCCGTTACAACAAACCCGATTCCCGTCCCCGCGTTGGGGGAGTTGCCTTGCGCCTGGTGGTCCAGAAGTTCGGCGGGTCGAGCCTGAAGGACCCGGAGTCGGTGTTCGAGGCGGCCCGCAAGGCCATCCGCGCCAAGCGGTCCGGGTGCCACGTCATCGTCGTCGTGTCGGCCCAGGGGAGTACCACCGACGACCTCATTGCGAAAGCCGCCGAGATCACCCCCAGCCCGTCGGCCCGGGAGATGGACGTGCTCCTGGCCACCGGCGAGCAGGTGTCCATCGCCCTGACCGCGATGGCCATCCACGAACTCGGCGAGAAGGCCGTCAGCCTGACCGGCCCGCAGGTCGGCATCGTCACCGACGGGACCCACCGCAAGGCCCGCATCAAGACGATCGACACCGCCCGGCTGGCCGCCGCCCTCGACGGCGGGAACGTCGTCCTCCTGGCCGGGTTCCAGGGGCGGAACGAGGCGGACGACCTGACCACCCTCGGCCGGGGCGGGAGCGACACCACGGCGGTCGCGGTAGCCGCCGCCATGAAGCGGGCCGGGTACGAGGTCGCGTGCGAGATTTACACGGACGTGGACGGCGTGTACACGACCGACCCGCGGGTCGTCCCGGACGCCCGGAAGATGGACGCGATCAGCTACGACGAGATGCTGGAGATGGCCAGCATGGGGGCCGGGGTGATGCACTCCCGGTCGATCGAGTTCGCCAAGAAGTTCGACGTGCCCCTGATGGTCCGCAACGCCCGGTCGGACGCGGTCGGGACGTGGATCGTCCCCGAGGCCGAGTGGATGCGGGGGTTCCCGGTCTGCGGGGCGGCGCTGGCCGCCGACGAGGCCCGGCTGGTGCTCGACGGCGTCCCCGACCGCCCGGGGGTGAGCCATCAGGTGTTCGCGGCGCTGGCCGGGGCGAGCGTGGCCGTCGACATGATCGCCCAGAGCGCCGGCGAGAGCGGCAAGGCGACCATCGGCTTTACCGTCCTCAATGCCGACCTCGACCGGGCGGTGAAGACGCTCCGGCCGATCGCCGACGGGCTCGGGGCGACGCTCCGGGAGGCCGGGAAGGTGAGCAAGGTGTCGGTGGTCGGGGCCGGGATGCGGACGCACACCGGGGTGGCCGAGCGGATGTTCGCGGCGCTCGCCCAGGCCGGGGTGAACCTGAAGATGATTACGACCGGCGACATCAAGATCAGCGTCCTGGTCGAGGAAGACGAGGCCGGGCCGCCGCCGGACCCGGACGAGCTGCCGGCCGAGCCGACCAAGAAGTCCCACCTGGAGGCCAAGAAGGCGGTCCGCGGGCGGGCGGCGCTGCGGGCGGTGCATGCTGCGTTCGGACTGGCCGAGCCGAGGGTGGGCGCGGGGGTGCCGGCCAACGGCGACTTCAAGGCGAAGCCGGCCCCGCACGTCGTCCCCGGGGACCGCGACCGGGCGGCGGCCGTGGCCCGGCTCGAAGGGATGGAGGACGTACTCGTCAGCAGCGCCCACCTCGACGGGGAGCAGAGCCGGATCACGATCGCCGACCTGCCGGACCGGCCGGGGAACTGCTCGGCGGTGTTCAACGCCGTGGCCGCGGCCGGGGTGATGGTGGACATGATCGTCCAGAACCTCACGGCCCCGGGGCGGGCCGAGCTGTCGTTCACCGTCCCACGGGCCGAGCTGACCCGGGCCCTGAAGCGGACGCAGGACGTGGTGCTGGGGATCGACGGGGCCTGCCGGGTGGTCGGCGACGGGGACGTGGCGGTGCTGTACGTGCTCGGGGTCGGGATGCGGACGCACACCGGGGTGGCCCGGACGATGTTCGGGGCGCTGGCGGCGAGGGGCATCAACATCAGCATGATTAACACGTCCGAGGTGTGCGTCGGGGTGGTGGTCGACCGGGACCGCGGCGAGGAGGCCCTGGCCTGCCTGAAGGAGGCGTTCCGGATCGGGTGAGGGGGGAAAGACAAGCCGCACGATCAAAACCCGATCAAGACAGGATTCAAACCGGTATTGAACTTGATCTGATCGTGCCTTTTCCGTGTTCATCGTGCGGCTCGGTTTTGAGCAGGTTGTCATGTCCACCGCCGACGCCCTGCTCCGGGCCGTGATCGACCGGCCCGACGACGACCTCCCCCGGCTGGCGTATGCCGACGCCCTGGACGAGTCCGGGGACACGGCACGGGCCGAGTTCGTCCGGGCACAGGTCGAGCTGGCCCGGCGGCCCGACCACGACCCGGCCCGGCCGGCGCTCGAAGACCGCGAGCACGACCTGCTCGCCGCCCACGAAGCGGACTGGCTGGGCGAGCTGGTGGGCCCGGCCCGGCCGCCCGAGCCGCGGGTGACATCGCGGGCACTTCCCGGCGGTCAGACGCGGGTGACGACGGCTTACCGCAGGGTCCCGCGAGTGGTGGAGTGGGGGTGGGACCGAGGGTTCGTGCGGGAGGTTGCGGCCGACCCGTTCTCGCTGGTTGAACTTGGGCCGGCCCTGTTCGCCGCCCACCCACTGATCCGATGGCGAGTGACGCACACCGACTTTGTGACCAACCGCGATCTGACCGAGGCCGGGCGGGCTTCCTGGGCCGGGCGGCTCGAAGCCCTGGACTTCGCCGGCTGGCCGGATGCCGTCGACGAGCTGGTTACGTTCCTGCGGTGGGCCGACCTCGGCCGACTCCGGGAGCTGGACCTGACCGGCCGGCCGGGGCTGGTGGCCTTGCCGGCGACACTCGCAGCGGCACCGTTCCGGGACCGGCTACAGGTCCTCCGGTGCGGGGGATCGCAGGACCGGCCGCTCGACCTGCGGGCGGCGGCCGCGGCCCTCGGACCGGCCCGGTTGACCGAACTCGGCATCCCCGGAACGGACTTCCCGGCCCACGATCTCCGCGAGTACCTGCTGTCCGGCGGCCGTGACTTAACCCGCCTCGACCTAGCCGACGCAACCCTCCCGCCGGATGCCTGGCGGGTCCTCCGCCACGCCCCGTGTCGGCTGCGGGAACTCGACCTGTCGGGCACGCCGCTCGGGGCGTTCGCCCTCGACCGGGTGCTCGGGTGCGAGTCCACGGCTGAGCTACGGTCGCTCGAACTGAACCGGTGCGGGTCGGCGATGGCTAACGTCCGGGCCCTGGCCGGGTCGCGGTTCTGGCGGCAGGCCGAGGACCTGTGGCTGCACAACGGGACCATCCCGGCCCGGGCCCTCGACCCGCTGTGGGAGCAGCCCGACGGACCGGCCGCCCTCCGCTCACTCGACCTGTCCGACAACTACCTGTACGACGCCGGCGTCGCCGAGCTGGCCGCAGCGGAGTGGTCCGGGTCGCTGGGGTGGCTGGCCCTGACGCGGAACTACCTGACCGACGACGCGGCCCGGACGATCGCCGGGAGTGGCCGGTTCGCTCACCTCCGGACGTTGCACCTCAGCTACAACCACCCGAACTGGCAGGAGAACGCCGACCTGGACGCGGCCATCACCGAGGCCGGGGTGCGGGCGATGGCCGAGTCGCCGGCGCTGGCGAGCCTGCGTCTGCTCGTGCTGAACGGGACGGCGCTCGGCCCGGCCGGCGTCGAGGCGGTGCTGAACGGGCCGCACTGGCGACTGGCCGGGCTCGGGCTGGCCAGCGCCGACCTGCTGCCAGCCGCGGCCGGTGTCCTTGCCGACTCACCCCGGCTGGCCCGGCTGTCGTACCTCGACCTGTCCGGCAACCTGTTCCTCGGCGAGGACGTGCTGCTGCCGCTGGCCGAGTCGCCGTACCTGTGCCCGCTGCTCGAGCTGGACATCCGCGGGGTGCCGGCGTCGGACCGGGTCCGGGCCGCCCTGCGGGAGCGGCTCGGCCGGCGGCTGAGCGAGTGATCGGAATCAGGCGAGCGGGGGGCATGAGCCCCCTGTTCGGTTGAGCAAAACAGGGAGCTCACGCCCCCCGCTCGCCCAGGCAAGTCGGGATCGCCCTACTTCTTCCGCTTCAGGACGATCAGGAAGCCGTTCTCCGGCGGCTCGAACTTGGCCGGCCGCTTGTCCGGCGGGCCGAGCACCAGCGTGAGGGTGTCGCCGTCGAGCTTGTAGATGGCCAGCCCCGGGGCCCCGTTCGGCTCTTCCTTCTCCGGCTTAAAGCTCATCTCCTTCGGATCCTTCTTCGGGTCCAGCTTGACCTGCTGGGTCATCGCCTTCCCGTCGGGCAGCTTCATCGTCAGCTTGTCCCCGGCGAAGGTCAGGGTGGTCTTCTTGATCTCGTCCGGGACCGGGCCGTCGGCCTTGACCGAGTCGACCGTCCAGCTCCCTTCGAGCTTCTTGAGGTCGGCCTTGACCGCGTCGTCGGCCTTCGGGTCGTCGGCCGCGACCAGCAGACCGACCGCGCACACCGCCACCGCCAGCCGGGCGAGCATCGGGAACCTCCGCGTGAGGACGCCCGGGCGAACGTACCCGGTCTGCCGAGTATGACCGCCCGGCCGGGCCGGGTCAACGGGCCGCCCTCGTCCGGAACCGGCGGACGACCGCGGCCACCCCGACCAGCCCGGCCGCCGCCATCCCCACGACCGACGGCTCCGGCACGCCCACCGCCCCGAGGTCCTCGACCTCGATCCCGTTCAACACGACCGACACCTGGGACCCGCCCGCGTACTTGGCCTGGAAGCTCAGCTTGCGGGTCTTGTCGACATCGAAAAACGAGACAAAGCTGGCCCGCGTGTCGGTGTTCGTCTGCGGGTCCTTGGACGAGTCGTAGCTGTAGTTGTAGAACGCGTTCTTCTGGCCGGCGATGTACCAGTCGGACTTCTGGGCGCCGGCGGCGGCCCCGTCGTCGAACGACCAGAACCGGACGTTGTACCGGTGCCCCTCCAGCAGCCCGTCCAGGACGATCCCGAGGGTCGGGGACGAGTTCTTGTCGTCCACGGAGCCGACGAAGTCCTTCAACAGGTCGGTGTAGGTGAACGTCCCGGCGGCCGGCGGCCCGCCGCGGGTGAGGGCGACCATCTTCGCCTTGGCGGTCGGGTCGTCGGTCCCGGCGGTGACGGTCGTGGCCAACAGCGGGTGGACGGTCGGGTTGTCCACCGGCTTGATGTTCCTGACTCCCCCGGCGGTCGTGCCGTTCTCGATGCTCCACTTCTCGAACCCGGCCTGGACGGCCTGCCCGTCCGGCCCGAAGTCGATCCGATAGACGATGATCCCGGCCGGGGCGACGGCGGCCGCGAGCCCGGCCCAGACCGTCGCGAGCAGGACGAACCGTTTCATCGGGCGATCCCCCGTGGCGGGCCGGGGCCGGGACACCGACCACCGAACCCGTGGCCCGATCTTCCCATGCGGGCGGACGGATGTCAACAAGTTAATGGGTAATCCCGGCGACTCCGTCCGGCGATTGCGGTTCGCCCGGGGCCGCCGGGCGGTTAAAATCCCCCCATCATGTCCGCCGCCGACGAGCCGTTCCACGCCGCCATCCTCGCCCGCCCGGCCGACGACGGCCCCCGGCTGGTGTACGCCGACTACCTGGACGAGGCCGGCGACCCGGCCCGGGCCGACCTCGTCCGGGTCCAGGTGGCCCTCGCCCGGCTCCCGCAAGACCACCCCCGCCGGCCGGAGCTGGCCGACCGCCAGGCCGACCTCCTCCGCCGCCACGCCGCCCGCTGGGCCGAGCCGCTGGCCGACCTCGTCGCCGGGGTCGAGTTCCGCCGGGGCGTCCCGGAGGCGGTGTCGGTCGACGCCGGGGTGTTCGTGGCCCGCGGGGACGAGCTGTTCCGCCGCACCCGGGCCGGCGGCCGGTCGTTCGTCCGCCGGGTCCGGCTGCTCGACCCGGCCCGGGCGGTGGCCGACCTGGCCCGGTGCCCGCACCTGGCCCACGTCGCCGAACTCGACCTGTCGCACGGCGACCTGGGCAACGGAGGGGTGAACGTGCTGGCCCGGTCGCCCCACCTGGCCGGGCTCCGCTCACTCGACCTCGGGTCGAACGGGCTGGACGACGCCGGGGTGCGGGTCATCGCCCGGTCGCCGGCCTTCCCGAACCTCCGGTCGCTCGCCCTGAACGACAACGGGCTTACCGCCGACGGGGTTCGGGCCGTCGCCGACTCGCCGTTCCTGGCGGGTTTGATCGACCTCGACCTGTCCGGGAACGACGTGTCCGACGCCGGGGTCCGGGCGGTGGCCGGCGGCCGGGCGACGGCCCGGGTGCGGTCGCTCCGGCTGGCCGGCAACCACGTCGGCGACGCCGGGGTGGCGGCCCTGGTGGCGACGGGGTTGCTGACCCGGCTGTTGGCCCACGACCCGCACCTGGACCTGCGGGACAACGCGGTCGGCCCGGCCGGGGCCGAGGTCCTGGCCCGGTCCCCGGAGTTGGCCCGGGCGGCCGGGCTCGACCTGTCCGGGAACTACCTCGGCGACCGGGGGGCGACGGCCCTGGCCGACAGCGGGCGGCTGGGCGGGGTGCGGGTGGTCCGACTGGCCCGGAACCAACTGACCGACGCGGCCGCGTTCGCCCTGGCGGCGGCCCTACCGGACTCGCCGCGGGTGCGGGTGGTGGACGTGTCCGGGAACCGGCTGACCGCCCGGGGGGTGTTCGCCCTGCGGGACGTGGCCCGGGGCAAGGGTTTCGCCCTGGACGCGACCGGGAATGGGGTGGCGGCATCGGTTCCGGTCGCCGCCGCCGACCTGTTCGCCGGCTACCCGGCCATCCTGGCCGGGCTCCGCCGCCGGATCGACTTCCCGGCCCGCCGGGACTGAGGCGTATTGACGGGATCACCGGATGGACCCGATCGAGTCGGAATGGTTCGATCGGGACCATCGCGTCATCGAGGTCTCCTTCTGCTAGCCACCCTGGGGTCGTCCGTGAACAACCTTTGCCCGAGTTGTGGCGCGCTGTACAACGTCCGGCCGAAAGACATCGGCCGACGGGTGAAGTGCAAGAAGTGCGGCTCGGCCCTGTCGGTGGCCGACACCGGGCTCGTCCTCGACGGGCCGGCCGCGGCCCCCGAGGCGGCCCCACCCGACAACCCATTCGCCGTCGAGCCGGACGCCCCCCGCCGGTCCCGGGACCGCGACCGCGACCGGCCGAAGGACCGGCCCCGCCGGGAGCCGCGGCCGGGCGGCGGCCTCCTGGCCGGGTTCGACCCGGTGCAGACGTTCAAGGACTTCGGCGGCTTCTCCACGGTCCTATTCGCGGCCGGGGCGTTCCTGGTCGTCCTGTTCGCCTTCCAGCCGCTGATCGGGGCGGCCGCCGTCCAGCGGGCCCAGGGGGCGGTCGAGCGGGTCGACCTGGACTGGAAGGCGAAGGAGCGGAAGCTGCGGAAGGACAAGAAGGGGGAGGACGAGATCAACAAGGCCCGGGAGGAGTTCTACAAGACCCGGGACCGGGAGGAGCTGGCCGAGGACGCCGGGTTCGAGCGCGTCGGGCACCAGCGGGCCCGGTGGTTCGAGCTGTACGGGCTGTTGCTCGGGTTCCTGCTGCTGACGGCCGGGTCGGTCGGCTACCTGTCGCCGAACCAGCCGCCCGTCCGCCGCGTCCTCGGGGCGGTCGTGCTGGGGGGCGAGGTGCTGGCGGTGTTCCTGGCGGTGGCGGCCGGCGGCGGGTGCGGCGGGGCCGGCCCGCGGGGGGTGCCGTAGCCGGCCGGCGGGCGGTCCGTACTCTGTTGGGTGGGACGAGTCCGCGAAGTCCCACCGTCGGGCGTGGTGGGACTTCGCGGACTCGTCCCACCCTACGAGCCGCCACCCCATGCCGGACGCCGCCGACCCCCTGACCCCCAAGTACCGCCGGGTCCTGCTCAAGCTGAGCGGGGAGGCCCTGGGCCACGGCGGCAAGAGCGGGATCAGCCTGGACGAGGCGACGGCCATCGCCGAGCAGCTCAAGCGGGTGGTCGCCCGGGGGGTCCAGCTCGCGGTCGTGGTCGGCGGCGGGAACATCCTCCGCGGGGCCCAGTTCACCGCCGGCGGGGAGGCGATCAAGCCGGCCACGGCCGACTACATGGGGATGCTGGCGACCGTGATGAACGGGCTGGCCCTGCAAGACACCCTCGAAAACCTGAGGGTGGAAACCCGCTTGCAGAGCGCCGTCCGGATGGAGACGGTGGCCGAGCCGTACATCCGCCGGCGGGCCATCCGCCACCTGGAAAAGGGGCGCGTCGTCATCCTGGCCGGCGGGACCGGGAACCCGTTCGTCACCACCGACACGGCGGCCGCCCTGCGGGGGACCGAGCTGGGGGCCGAGGTGGTGCTGAAGGCCACCCGGGTGGACGGGGTGTACAACGCCGACCCGGAGAAGAACGAGTTCGCCGAGAAGTACGACCGGCTGACCTACG
>JAIEQO010000827.1 GCA_019747655.1 Gemmataceae bacterium
GCACCAAGGTCTGCCCGGAGCACATCACCATCACCGACAACGCCATCATCCCGCTCAAGGAGCGGGTGGTGGACGACTTCTACGACCCGGTGGCCAAACTGATCCAGCTCGTCTTCCGCCGCCGGTAGTTTGTGGTCATTAGGAACCCGGACAAAACCAGCCACGGATGAACACGGATGAAACACGGATCAGAACAAATTCATGTTTCTCATCCGTGTTTCATCCGTGTTCATCCGTGGCTGGTTTTGTCCGGGTAAGGAGTGATCCCGTGTTCGACCTGAAGCCGCTCTCGCCGGGGGCCGTCCCTGCCGCGCTGGAGAAGGCCGTCCGCTACCGGCTCTTGAACGAGCCGGAGCAGGCCGAGAGCATCTGCCAGGACGTGCTGGCGGTCGACCCGGGCAACCAGGAGGCGCTGGTCATCCTGATCCTGGCCCTGACCGACCGGTTCGGCGGTCCCCGGCCGGCGTCCGAGCGGCAGGCCCGGGAGCTGCTCCCGCGGTTGGCCGCGGAGTACGCCCGGGAGTATTACGCCGGGATCGTCGCCGAGCGGGCCGGGATCGCCTGGCTGCGGTCGGACAAGCCCCGGGCCGGGGCCGCCGCCTACGACGACCTCCGCCGGGCGATGGCCCACTTCGAGGCGGCGGACGCGGTCCGCCCGCCGGCCAACGACGACGCCCGGCTGCGGTGGAACAGTTGCGCCCGGGTCATCATGGCCCACCCGGACGTGGCCCCGGCCGACGACGCGGTCGACCGGACGGCCGACCTCGGCGATTAGGCCGGTTCCGCCGGACCCGGCTGCCGGCCGCCGGTCGCGTCAGCCCTGGTCGGGGGTCGTGGCGTCGCCGGGGTCCGGCCGGTCGGGCAGGGGGGTGAACCGGTACAGCCCCCAGGCGACCGCCCCGGCGAGCAGCACCCCGACGTACACGTCGAAGAGCGGGTCCCAGGTGGCCCGGCCGGTCAGCCCGTAGTCCCGCTCCTGCCGGTCGGTGAACCAGCCGACGAACCCCTGGGAGGCCAGGGCCCCGAGGACGCCGAGGCCGTTCATCAGGCCGGTGAGGGTGGCGGTGTGGCGGCCGGCCTGGGGGATGGCCAGGACCCACCAGTTCGGCAGGGTGACGTGCAGGGCGCAGAACGACACCCCCCACAGGGCCGCCACCTCCAACGGGTCTTCCGCCCGGACGCCGAGGAACAGGCACCCGGCGGCGGCGAGGTAGCACACCACCCCGACCCGCCGGCGGGCGGCGACCGGGTCGGCCGCCCACCGCGGCAGCCGGTCGGCCAGCCACCCGCCGCCGAGCATCCCGGCCGCCGACCCGGCCATCACCAGGGAGGTGAGGTGCCCGGCCTCGACGTTCCCGACCCCCCGGGCGGCGTTCAGGTACTTCTGGAACCACGAGTAGAAGAAGTAGGTGTAGAACGCCCCGAGCACCATGATGAGGGCGAGGACGATCACCCCGCGGTTAGCGACGACATCGGCCCACGGGACCGGCCCGGGGGCGGCGGCCGGGCGGTCGGCGTCGGCCCCGGTCCGGATGTGCCGCAGCTCCGCGTCGTTCACCCGGCGGTGGGCGGCCGGGTCGTCCCGGAACCAGAGCCAGAACCCGACGGCCCAGGCGACCCCGAGCAGCCCGTAGGCCGGGAATACCCACCGCCACCCGGCCGCCGCGATCAGGTAGGCGCTGGCCGCCGGGGCCGCCACCGCCCCGAACTGGGCGGCCGCCAGCGTCACCCCCTGGACCCGGCCCCGCTCCCCGGCCGGGAACCACCGGGAGACGACCTTGGCCGCGTTCGGCAGGGCCCCGGCCTCGGCCGCCCCGAACAGGAACCGGACCACGATCAGCGAGGCGAGGCCGGCAGCGGCCCCGGTCAGGCCGGTGAACAGCGACCACGCCAGGACCAGCCCGGCGAGCACCGCCCGGGGCCCGTACCGATCGCCCCACCCGCCGGCCGGGACGGCGAACAGCCCGTAGGCCAGGGTGAAGGCCATCAGGACCAGGCTCATCTCGCCGTTGGAGAGCCCGAGGTCCTTCTGGATCGGGACGACCGCCTGGCCCATGCAGATGCGGTCGAGGTAGAGCAGCCCGGTCAGCCCGCACAGCCAGGCGGCGACGGCCACCCGGGCTCGCGTCGGCGGGGCGTCGGACATGGGCGGCGTCCGGGGAAGGTGGCGGGGCCCTACTGGTTCGGTGGCACAGGCATTCCTGCCTGTGCTCCTTCCGCAGCACAGGCAGGAATGCCTGTGCCACCTACGAGCCGTACCGCTTCAGGGCGTCCCGGTTCAGCTCGATGCCGAGCCCGGGGCCGTCGGGCAGGGTCAGCATCCCGTCGGGGTCGGGCCGGAACGGGGTGGTAATCAGCTCGTCCACGTAGGGCGATGGGGTCAGGAACTCGACGTACCGGGCCACCGGGGCCGCGCAGGCGAGCTGCACGTCGGCCGCCAGCCCGACGGCCGTGTTCCACCCGTGCGGGACCCACAGGACGTTGTGCTCGTAGGCCGCCCAGGCGACCCGCCAGGCCTCGGTCAGCCCGCCGCACTTGGTACAGTCCGGCTGGACGATGTCCACACACTTCCCCTCGAACAGCGGCCGGAAGCTCTGCCGGCGGGTGAACACCTCTCCGGTGGCAATCGGCGCCGGCGAGTGCCGCCGCAGCTCGGCGTACCCGGCCAGGTCGTCCGGCGGCAGGGCCTCCTCGAACCAGACCACGTCGTAGGCCGCGAGCATCTGGGCGGTCCGCAGGGCCCACTTGTAGCCGTGCGGCCAGAACGCCTCGCTCCCGCCGGCGTCGACCATCAATTCCACGCCGGGCCCGACCGCCTCCCGGGCCGTCCGGACCAACAGCTCGTCGGTCGCCGCGTCCCGCCGGCCGAACGGCTTCCAGCCGAGCTTGATCGCCCGGAATCCGCGGGCCACGGCCGCCGTCAGCTTCTCCCGCAGCCGGTCCGGCTCGTCGAACAGGAGCGACCCGTAGGGCTTGATCCGGGTGCGGTATACGCCGCCCAGGAGCCGGGCGACGGGCTGGCCGACGACCTTGCCGAACAGGTCCCACAGGGCGATGTCGATGCCGCTGATGGCGTGCTCGACGGCCCCGCCGCGGCCCTGCCAGAAGGTGTGCTGGCGGAGCTTCTCGCCCACCCGGGCCGGCTCGTCGGCCCGCTCGCCGATCAGCAGTGGACGTAACACGTCCGCCGCGGCGGCGACCAGGGCCCGGCTGGTGAACGCGCTGCCGACGCCCACCCGGCCGTCGTCGGCGACGACCTCGACGACGGTGTGGACGTTGTCCGCGGGGGTCAGCTCCTCGGCCCACCCGCCTTCGACCGTCCCGCCCGACAGCCCGGTGAGGCGGAGATCGGCGATGGTCATGTTTTCTCCTGGGAGCGCGGCCGTCCCGGCCGCATAGCTACCCCTCCGCCGCGACGCACACGGAATTCCCCGCCGACGCACCCGCCCTGTGCAGCCACTGCGGCCGGGACGGCCGCGCTCCCAGGACGAGCTACGAGACCGGCCGCTGGTTCCACGGCAGCGGCATGGTCGGCGGCTTGCTGTGGCGGTCCTTCCGCACGTCCTTCGGCCGGTCCTTCCACCAGGAGACGAACCGCACGAGCTGCCGGACCGCCTCCTCGTAGGCCTCCCGCCCCTTCTCGGCGGTGGCCAGTTCGGCCGCCCCGAGCACGCCGGTGTCCGAGTAGCTGCTCGTCCACGACACCACCGTGGCCGGGCCGGCGGCGAACAGGTCGACCCAGTTGAACGGGCTGGCCTCGTCGTTGAACGAAATCGTCCCGCTCTTGATGAGGTCCTTCCGGACGTTGTCGCCGTCGAGGTACAGGTACAGGCTGGTCTCCAGCTCGCAGGCGTGGGAGCAGCCGCCGGGGAACGGGCTCTGCCGCCACCGCGGCAGGAAGGCCTTGTCCACCGTCAGCAGGTTCCACCACGCCACCACGCAGCACTCGGCGTCGGTTTCGAGGTTGGTCCGGCGGGCGACGAGGTCGAGGTTCGGCATGTTCGAGCCGTGGCCGTTGAGCAGCACGATCTTCTTGAACCCGTGGTACGCGAGCGACTTGGTGATGTCGAGCACGTGATGCATGAAGTGCTCGAAGTCCAGGTTGATGGTCCCCGGGAAGTCCATGACGTGGCCGGTGTAGCCGTAGGCCACGACCGGCAGGACCAACATCTTCTCCGGGATTTCGCGGCCGGCCCCGGCGGCGATCCCGGTCGGGCAGACGAGGTCCACGTCCAGCGGCAGGTGCGGGCCGTGCTGCTCGACCGCCCCGCACGGGACGACGCACACCTTCCCCAGCTCGACGGCGTCGTCGACCTCGGGCCAGGTCAGCTTCTCGTACCGGTACTCGGTCTTGGCCCGGCTCATCGCGTTCCCCCCTGCCGTGGGGGATGTGCTACGTCCCGGCCGTGCCCCCGGCGATGCGGTCCGGTCGGATGAGCGGTGGTGGGGTCACGCCAGGCACCGCACCACCGCCTCCCGGAACCGCCGCTCGATCGCTTCCCGGGCGACGTACCGGCCGCCGGCCACCACCCGCCGCCCGCGGACCCAGACGCTTTCGACCGCACCCGATCGCGTGGCGAATACCCAGGCGTCGAGCAGGGAGTCCCCACCCCGGCCGATGAACGCAACGTGATCCAGGTCGAGCGTCACGAGGTCGGCCGGCTGCCCGACCGCTAGCCCGCCGCCCGAGGCCCCGAGGGCCCGCGACCCGCCCCGGTAGGCGGCCTCGAACAGCGCCCGGCCGGTGGACGGCTGCTCGGCCAACGCCAGCACGTTCCGCCGGCGGGCGACGAGCCGCTGGGCGTATTCGAGCTGCCGCAGCTCCCCGGCCGCGTCGATCAAGACGTTGGAGTCCGTCCCGATCCCGAACTGCCCGCCGGCGTCGAGGAAGGCCCGGGCGGCGAACACGCCGTCGCCGAGGTTCGCCTCGGTGATCGGGCAGAGCCCGGCTCCCGCCCCGCGGGCGGCAATGCCGGCGAGTTCGGTCGGTGTGGTGTGCGTCGCATGGATCAGGCACCAGCGGGCGTCGAGCGGCTGATGCTCCAGCAGCCACTCGACCGGCCGCCGGCCGGACCACGCGAGGCAGTCGTCGACCTCGCGGGTCTGCTCGGCGGCGTGGATGTGGACCGGGCCGCCGCCGGCCAGCGGGACGACTTCGCGGAGTTCGTCCGGGGTGACGGCCCGGAGGCTGTGCGGGGCGACGCCGACGACGGCACCGGGGAGGTCGCGGACGGCCCGGCGGGAGGCGTCGACCAGCCGGGCGAAGGCGTCGGGGGCGGTGACGAACCGCCGCTGGCCGGGCGTCGGCGGCAGGCCGCCGAAGGTGGCGTGGGCGTAGAAGCACGGCAGGAGGGTGAGCCCGATGCCGGTGGCGGCGGCCGCGGCGGCGACCCGGGCGGCCGTCTCGGCGGGGTCGGCGTAGGGCCGGCCGGCCGGGTCGTGGTGCAGGTAGTGGAACTCGCCGACCCGGGTGAAGCCGGTCTCCAGCATCTCGGCGAACGCCAGGGCGGCGACGGCCTCCACGTCGTCCGGGCCGAGCCGGTCGACGAACCGGTACATCGCCTCCCGCCACGTCCAGAAGTTGTCATCCGCCGCTTCACCCCGGCGCTCGGCGAGCCCGGCCATCGCCCGCTGGAAGGTGTGGCTGTGGAGGTTCGGCAGGCCGGGGACGGCCGGGCCGTGGCGGTCGTCGCCGGGGCCCGGCTCGACGCCGGTTTCCACCTGCGTGATGAGGCCGTCAGCCACGGTCAGCCGGACGCGGTCGGCCCACCCGCCGGGCAAGAGCGCGGACGTGAACCAGAGGGCCGGCATCGCATGTCCCCCGTGCGGTTTCATGTATAGTCATCTTCGGCGGCCGATCCTGCGAGGGGCGACCCGATGCGGTGCGACCGAGTCTGGTCCGACGCCCGGCTCCTGACCCTGGCCGCGGGCCGGCCGGGCCGCGGGGTCGTCGAGGGCGGCGTCATCGCCACGAAGGACGGCCGGATTGCCTACGCCGGCCCGGCGGCCGACGCCCCGGCACTCGACGCTTTGGACCACATCCGGCTCGACGGCCGCTGGGTCACGCCCGGGCTGATCGACTGCCACACGCATCTGGTGTACGCCGGCGACCGGGCCGACGAGTTCGAGCGGCGGCTGGCCGGGGCCACCTACGAGGAGATCGCCCGGGCCGGCGGCGGCATCCTGTCGACCGTCCGGGCGACCCGGGCCGCGACGGAAGAGGCGATCGTCGCCGCCAGCCTGCGGCGGCTTGATGCTCTGCTGGCCGAGGGTGTCACCACGGTCGAGGTCAAGTCCGGCTACGGGCTCGACCGCGACACCGAGCTGCGTCAGCTCCGGGCGGCGAAGGCCCTGGCCCGGCATCGGTCCGTCGACGTGCGGACAACGTACCTCGGGGCGCACGCCCTCCCGCCGGAGTTCGCCGCCGACCGGGGGAAGTACCTCGACCTCGTGTGCGACGAGATGATCTCCCGGGTCGCCGCGGATGGACTAGCCGAGGCGGTGGACGTGTTCTGCGAGCGGATCGCGTTCACGCCGGCCGAGACGCAACGAGTGTTCGCCGCGGCCCGGGCTGCCGGGCTGGCCCGGAAGGTCCACGCCGACCAACTCACCGACGGCGGGGGGGCGGCCCTGGCCGCCCGGTACGGGGCGCTCTCCGCCGACCACGTCGAGTACACGGGCGAGGCCGGGGCCGCCGCGATGGCCGCCGCGGGCACGGTCGCGGTGCTCCTGCCGGGGGCGTTCTACTTCCTACGGGAAGCCCAGGCCCCGCCGGTCGCCCACTTCCGCCGGCTCGGGGTGCCGATGGCCGTGGCCACCGATTCCAACCCCGGGTCGTCGCCGCTCACGTCGCTGCTCCTGGCGATGAACATGGCTGCGACATTGTTCCGGCTGACGGTCGGGGAGTGTCTGGCCGGTGTCACCCGCGAAGCGGCCCGGGCGCTGGGCATCATCGACCACGTCGGCACCCTGGAGCCGGGGAAGAACTGCGACCTGGCCATCTGGGACATCGAGCGGCCGGCCGAGCTGGTCTACCGGATCGGCTTCAATCCCCTGTACCGCCGGGTCTGGAGGGGCGAATGGCCGACACCCTGATCCGGCCCGGCGCGATGACGCTCGCGGGGTGGCGGACGATCTACCGCGGCGGCGGGTGCCGGCTCGACCCGGCCGCCGGGCCGGTCGTCGCGCGGTCGGCCGAGACGATCGCGGCGGTGGTGGCTCGCGGCGAGCCGGTGTACGGCGTGAACACCGGGTTCGGCAAGCTGGCCGGGGTGCGGATCGCGGCGGCGGACCTCGAAACGCTGCAACGGAATCTCGTCCTGTCGCACGCGGCCGGGGTCGGGGAGCCGGTGCCGGTCCCGGTCGTTCGGCTGATGGTGGCCCTGAAGCTCGGCAGCCTCGGCCAGGGGGCATCGGGTGTGCGGCCCGAGACGGTGGCGCTGCTCGAAGCGCTGCTGGCGAAGGGGCTGACGCCGGTGGTCCCGTCGCAGGGGTCGTGCGGGGCGTCCGGCGACCTGGCCCCGCTCGCCCACATGACCGCGGCCATGCTGGGCGTCGGACGGATGGTTGTCGCGGGGCGGACCGTCCCTTCTGGTGAAGCACTGGCCGCCGCCGGGCTGGCCCCGGTCGTCCTCGGGCCGAAGGAGGGGCTGGCCCTCCTGAACGGTACGCAGTTCTCGACGGCTTACGCCCTAGCCGGGCTGTTCGAGGCCGAGGTCGTCTTCCGCACCGCGCTCGTCACCGGGGCCCTCTCGACCGACGCGGCCCGCGGGTCGGACGCCCCGTTCGACGAGCGCATCCACCTCCTCCGCCGGCACCCCGGGCAGGTCCGGGTGGCGGCCGCCCTGCGGGGGCTGATGGCCGGCAGCGCCATCCGCTCGTCGCACCTCGTCAACGACGACCGGGTGCAGGACCCGTACTGCCTCCGCTGCCAGCCGCAGGTGATGGGGGCCGTCCTCGACCTGTTCGGCCACGCGGCCGGGGTGCTGGAAACCGAGGCCAACGGGGTGTCGGACAACCCCCTCGTCTTCCCGGACACCGGCGAGGTCCTGTCCGGCGGGAACTTCCACGCCGAGCCGGTGGCGTTCGCCGCCGACCAGCTCGCGGTCGGGCTGTGCGAGGTCGGGTCGCTGGCCGAACGCCGGGTCGCCATGCTTGTCGACCACGACCTGTCCGGGCTGCCGGCGTTCCTGACCCCGAACCCGGGGCTGAACTCCGGGTTCATGATCCCGCAGGTGACGGCCGCCGCCCTGGTCGCCGAGAACAAGACCCGGGCCTACCCGGCCAGCGTCGATTCCATCCCGACCTCGGCCAACCAGGAGGACCACGTGTCGATGGCGGCCCACGCCGCCCGCCGGCTCGTGCCGATGGCCGAGAACGCGGCGGCCGTTGTTGGCATCGAGCTGCTGACCGCCGCCCAGGGGTGCGACTTCCACGCGCCGTTGACATCCAGCCCGCCGCTGGAGCGGGTCCGGGCCGTGTTGCGGGAGGTCGTGCCACATCTGGCCGACGACCGCCACCTGCACCCGGACATCGAGGCCGCTATCGGCTTGGTCCGGTCGGGGACGGTCATCGACGCCGCCGGGCCGGAGCTGCTCCCCGCCATCACGGAGGGCTGGCCGTGAGGGTGCCGCCCCCGAAATGGCTCACCGTCGTCCGCGGGGCCGCCCCGCTGGTCGTCAGTCTGCCGCACACCGGCACCACCATCCCGGCCGCCGTCGGTCGCCGGCTCGACTCCCGTTGGCTGGCGCTGAAGGACACGGACTGGTACGTCGAGCGGCTGTATACGTCCGCCGTGTTGCTCGGGGCGACGGTCTTCCGCACCCGCGTCTCCCGCACGGCCATCGACGTGAACCGCGACCCGTCCGGGGCGTCGCTCTACCCCGGCCAAGCCACAACCGAGCTATGCCCGACGACGACGTTCGACGGCGAGCCGCTGTACTACCCCGGCGACGAGCCGTCGGCGGAGGAGGTCGCGGCCCGCCGGTCGACCTGGTTCGACCCATACCACGCGGTCCTCGCCGACGAGGTTCGTCGGTTGCGGGAGGCCCACGAACGGATCGTCGTCTACGACTGCCACTCGATCCGCTCGGTCATCCCGCGGCTGTTCGACGGCGAGCTGCCGCACTTCAACATCGGCACCGACAACGGGCGGTCGTGCGACCCGCGACTGACGGCCGATGTCGAGGCCGTCCTCGCCGACACCGACTTCACCCGCGTCACGAACGGCCGGTTCCGCGGCGGCTACATCACCCGCCGCCACGGTCGCCCCGCTGGCGGTGTCCACGCGGTCCAGATGGAACTCGCCATGCGGGGCTACCTCCGCGAGCCGGTCGGGCCGGTGGACAAGTCCAACTGGCCGCCCGCCTACGACGACACCTTCGCCGCGCCGATGCGGGACACGCTCCGCCGGGTGCTGGAAGCGTGCCTCGCGTTCGCGGCGTAGGCTGCACCCTGGGACCGCGGCCGTCCCGGCCGCTCTTCGGAATGCGGCCGGGACGGCCGCGGTCCCAGGAACGGCCGTCCACCCATCACACGAGGGCCGCCCGATGACCCGCTCCGACCCGTCCCGCGTCATTCGTGCGGCCCGCGGCTCGGCCCTGACGGCGAAGAGCTGGCAGACCGAGGCCGCCCTGCGGATGCTGATGAACAACCTCGACCCCGAGGTGGCCGAGCGGCCGCAAGACCTCGTGGTCTACGGCGGCATCGGCCGGGCCGCCCGCGACTGGGAGAGTTTTGACCGGCTCGTCGCCACACTCACCCGGCTGGAGGACGACCAAACGCTGCTCGTCCAGTCGGGCAAGCCGGTCGGGGTGTTCCGCACCCACCCGGACGCCCCGCGGGTGCTGCTGGCCAACTCGAACCTCGTGCCCCGGTGGGCGACCTGGGACCACTTCCACGAGCTGGACCGCCGCGGGCTGATGATGTACGGCCAGATGACGGCCGGGTCGTGGATTTACATCGGCACCCAGGGGATCGTGCAGGGGACTTACGAGACGTTCGCCGAGATGGGCCGGCGGCACTACGCCGGCGACCTCGCCGGGCGGTGGCTCTTGACCGCCGGGCTCGGCGGGATGGGCGGGGCCCAGCCGCTGGCCGCGACGATGGCCGGGGCGTCGTGCCTGGCCGTCGAGTGCCGGCAGAGCCGGATCGACATGCGGCTGAAGACGCGCTACCTGGACGAGCAGGCCGATAGCCTCGATGCCGCTCTCGCCCGGATCGAGCTGGCGTGCCGGGACCGCAAGCCGGTCTCGGTCGGGCTGCTCGGGAACGCCGCCGAGGTGCTGCCCGAGTTGGTCCGCCGGGGGGTCCGCCCGGACGCCGTCACCGACCAGACTTCGGCTCACGACCCGGTGCATGGATACTTGCCGGCCGGGTGGACCGTCGCCGACTGGGAGGCGCGACAGGCGACCGACCCGAAGGGCGTCGAGCGGGCCGCCCGGGCGGCGATGGCCGAACACGTCCGGGCGATGCTCGCCTGGCACCGGGCCGGGGTGCCGGTGTTCGACTACGGCAACAACATCCGGCAGGTCGCAAAAGACGAAGGGGTCGCCGACGCTTTTGACTTTCCGGGGTTCGTCCCGGCGTACATCCGGCCGCTGTTCTGCCGGGGCGTCGGGCCGTTCCGCTGGGTCGCCCTGTCCGGCGATCCGGCCGACATCCGCAAGACCGACGACAAGGTGCGGGAGCTGCTCCCCCACGACCGCCACCTGCACCGGTGGCTGGACATGGCCCGGGAGCGGATCAAGTTCCAGGGGCTACCGGCCCGCATCTGCTGGGTCGGGCTGGGCGACCGGCACCGGCTCGGGCTGGCGTTCAACGAGATGGTCGCCCGCGGGGAGCTGGCGGCCCCGGTGGTGATCGGCCGGGACCACCTCGACTCGGGGTCCGTCGCCTCCCCGAACCGGGAGACGGAGGCGATGCTCGACGGGTCGGACGCGGTGTCCGACTGGCCGCTGTTGAACGCGCTGCTCAACTGCGCGTCCGGGGCGACGTGGGTGTCGTTGCACCACGGCGGCGGGGTCGGGATGGGCTACTCGCAGCACGCCGGCGTGGTCATCGTCTGCGACGGGACGGCGGCCGCGGCCCGGCGCGTCGGGCGGGTCCTGTGGAACGACCCGGCGACCGGGGTGATGCGGCACGCCGACGCCGGCTACCCCGAGGCCGCCGCCTGCGCCCGCGAGCAGGGGCTGGACCTCCCGTCCC
>JAIEQO010000432.1 GCA_019747655.1 Gemmataceae bacterium
TCCAGCGACTCGCCGAGCAGCTCGACCACCGCGACGTGGCCGACGGTTTCGAGATTGGTGTTCACGTCGGGCCCCGCCCGCCGAAGAGTACCTCATTTCGTCGCCAGCGGGATGACCCCGTCCCAGTTCGCCGGCGGGGTGTGGTTGTACCCGAGGATGAACCCGGTGAGCAGGTCCTTCCCCCGGTCCTGGGCGGGCAGCCGGTGGAGCAGTTCATAAGCCCGCACCCACTCCCCGGCCCGGAACGCCTCCAGGGCGGCCTCGTAGTCGGCCAGGTGCTCGTCGGTCAGGACCGAGTCCGGCCCGGCCGGCGGGACCAGCTCCGTCACCACCAGCGGCGTCTCCAGCCCGTAGGGCAGCACCTTCGCCAGCCGCCGGACCCGGGCCGCGTCCCGCGGCAGCCGCAGCCGGACCGCCTCGGCCGTCGGCTCGTCCAGGAGGATCGGCACCCGCAGCGGCTTGGTCATCCCTTCGAGCCGGGAGGCGAGGTTGACCACCGGCCCGAACACCGTCACCTTCGCCTGCTCCGGGGTGCCGATCCCGCCGGCCACCGCCCGCCCGGTGGCGATCCCGATCCCGGCCCGGAACCCGGCCAGCGAGTGCCCCGGGTCCCGGCTGACGGTCTCGAACGCGGCCCCGATCTCCAGGGCCGCCCGGGCGGCGTTCTCCGGCCCGGCCGGGTCGTCCAGCGGCCAACCCCAGAACCCCATCGCGGCGTCGCCCAGCACGTCCGCGACGGCCCCCCGGTTGGCCACGATGTTCCGGGTCATCACCCCCAGGGCCGTGCTCACCCGGTTGAGCAGCCCGAGCAGGTCCCCGGCCCCCTCCTCGACCTTCCGGCTGAACCCCCGGAGGTCGCAGAACAGGACCGTCACCTCGGTCTCCCGCGGCTCCAGCGCCCGCGGGGCGTCGGCCCCGGACAGCACCCCCAGCACCCCCGGCGAGAAGAACCGCCGGAACACCCCCTGCTGCTCCCGCAGGGCCTGGACCTGCCGGAGCGACCCGACGATCTCGGCCACCAGCTCGGTGAACTTCACGTCGTCCCGCAGCTCGTTCGACGGCAGCGGGGCGAGCACCGTGGACGCCGGGTCGCCGGCGAACCGCCCGGCCACGTACAGCCCCCACCCCCGGCACCCGTCGCCCGGGACCGGGACGCAGAACGCCCAGTCGAACCGCCCCTGGAGGGTGTACGCGGCGGCCTCGGCCCCCGGCCCGGTCCAGACGTGCAGGACCGTCTGCCCGTCCCCGGCCACGGCCTCGGCGACCAGCCGCCGGCTCGGCTCGAACGCCCCCTCCCCGGCCCGCCGGCGGTCCCAGTGGAGCACCCGGACCGGCGGCTCCGGCGGCCCGCCGACGAAGTCGAACAGCTCGACCGGCCCGGCGTCCTCGACCGCCACGACCGCGACGGCGTCGGCCCGCGGCACCCCGGCCAGGAGCATGTCGGTCAGCCGGCCGAACAGGTCGGCGTCGTTGGTCGCGCTGGAGATCACCCCCGGCAGCTTGCTGAGCACGTCGAGCCGGTGCGGGGCGTCCCGGAACTTCAGCCGCTCCAGCTCGCGGTGGGTGATGGTCCGGGCTTCGAGCAGCACCCGGTCGCCGGCCGGTGATGGCGTGGGCCGGCTCTCGGCCAGGGTGAACACCGTCCGGCCGATGACGAACGCCCCGCCGACGGCCAGGTCGAACTGGTCGTCCGGCTGGCCGGCGTGGAAGACCGGGTTGGCCGCCTCGGGAAGCCGGCGGACCTTCAGCCGGCCGCTCCGCCAGGAGAGTTCGGCGTGCCGGCGGGACAGGAACGGCTCCCACGGGACCGGCCAGGCGTCGGCGTCCCGGCCGAGGACGACCGGCCCGGCCGGCGGGACCGGCCGCCGCCAGGTGTCCTCGGGCCGCGGCCCCTGGGCGATCAGCTCGGGCATGCCAGGGGTCAGGGGTTAGAGGGTTAGCCCGGGCCGAGCGGCTTGTGCTCGCCGGTCCCGGGCACCGGCGTCCGGGCGGTCCCGGTCGCCGACCCGATCCCGGTGCCGGCGGTGCCCGCCTCGGGCGGGGGCAGCCCGGTCCACCGCCGGAACAGCCGGACCACCGGCGACCGGGACCGGGCGTCGACGACGGCCAGCAGCCCGGCCCACAGGACCGCCACCAACAATACCACCAACCCGGCGGCCGTGGCAGTCCCCCGGCCCAGACGGGCACGCAACTCCCGGACCGGGTCCAGCACATCCCCTCGCCGGGCCTGGACCAACACGACGAACCCGGTGTCGGCCGCCGCCCCGTCCTCCCCCCGGACGACCACCCGCTCGGCCGACGCCAGCCACCCCCCCTCATCCCCGCCGACCGGGTCGGTGTAGGCGTCCTCGGCCGGGAACGGCCCGCCCCCGGCATCGGCCCAGGCCACCACCGCGTCGGCGTAGTGCCGGGGGAACTCCTCAACCGCTGGCAGGCCGTCCAGCTCCGGGTGGCGGACCACCAGCCCCCGCCGGCCGGTGGCGTCCGGGCGGGTGTCGATGAGCACCGCGAACCCCTCCCGGTCGCCCTCCGGCTTGGCCTGCCCGGCCAGGTCGAGGGTCAGCCCGAGCACCCCGACCGGCTCGGCGTGCGACCCGTCGGCCGGCCAGACCGGGACGCTGAACGCCACCGTCCAGAACCGGTCGGCGTCGCCGGCCTTCCGCCGGAACACCGCCGACCGGTACGGCCGGGTGATGATCCCGTTGACCGGCCCGGCCTTGTCGTCCAGCTCCCGACCAAGGCCGTGGAAGTAATCCCGATAGCCGCGGTACTGCCAGCGGTGTTCGGGGTGCGGCGGGGCGGTCCCGAGCTGGAGCCCGGCCCGGTTGTCGGCGAACCACACGGCCGACCGACCGCCGGCGTCGAACTGCGGGTCGTACCGGGCCTTCCGGGCGGCCAGCCAGGCGTCGATCGCGTCCCCGGCCCCGGCCGCCCTCAGCTCGGCCACCGGGGCGGACAGCCACGCCCGCAACTGCGGATCGCGGGCCTCCTGTTCGAGTATCTGCCAGCGGTACTGGAACTGGACGGCCAGCCGGCCGGCGGCCGCCCGGGCGGCGAACCGGTTCCCCTCGACGGCCCGGTCCGTCACCTGCTCCCGGGCCGTCGCCACCGCGTCCCGGAACAACACCGTCCCGATCACCCCGGACACCACGAGCAGGGCCGCGAACACGGCCCCGGTCAGGGCGAAGAGCGGCCGGCGGACCCGGCGGAGCTGCCACGCCTCCAGGGCCGAGAGCACCGCCTGGGGGTTCGGGTAGCGGTCCCGGGGGCTGGCCGCCAGGCACCGGTCGAGGACGGCCGCGAGGCCGGCGTCCACCCCCGGCACGGCCCGGTGGGCGGCCGGCGGCGGGGCCTTACGGATCAGCTCCCGGTAGGCCGCCAGTTGGTCCTCCAGCTTCCCCATCGCCAGCACGGCCGCCGCCCCCGGGGCGGTCCGGTGGGGCGGGTCGCCGGTCAGCACCCGGTAGACGACCGCCCCGAGGGCGTACACGTCCCACCGGGCGTCCGGGACGGCCTTCAGGTCGGCCTGCTCCGGGGCCATGTAGAAGAGCGTCCCCAGGGCCGGGGACATCTCGTTCGTGAGCCGCGACTGGCCGAAGTCGGCGAGGTGCGGCCGGCGGTCCTGATCCAGGAGGACGTTGGCCGGCTTCAGGTCGCAGTGGAGGATGCCCTTGTTGTGGGCGTGGACCAGCCCGACGGCGATGTCCCGGAACAGGGCGACGGCGTCGGCCGCCGGGAGCGGCCCGTGCCGCAGCAGGTCTTCGAGCGACCCGTGTTCGAGGTACTCCATCACGTAGTACGGCGGGTCGGCCTCCCAGCCGACCTTCAGGAGCTGCACGACGTACCGGTCGTTGAACAGGTACCGGAGCTTCTCGACCTCCCGGGCGAGGGCCGCCCAGTCGGTCCCGCCCCGGCGGGTGTAGAACTTGATGGCGACCTTCCGGCCGCTGTTGCTGTCGACCGCGACCCAGACCTCGCCGTAGGCCCCGTGGCCGACGAAGGATTCTTGTTCGTATCCCGGTACTCGTAACGGCGGCCGGACCCCGCGCAGGCTCAGCGACCGGGCCTGCTCCCGGTCATCGGCCCCCATCGCCGGGGTGTGCGTCGCGTCCGGAACCACCCGATCGTTATACGCCGGGTGGGGCGGACCGGGAGCGCGGCCGCGGGGCGCCGGCTACTCGGGCCGGTCGCTGGGGAGGTAGGCCCAAGTCGGCCCCGGGCCGACCCGGAGGTAGCGGCCGTAGGGGGTGAAGAGTTCCCAGTCCGGGACGGGCGCCGGGTCCGGGCCGTCGGCCGGTCGGGCCGCTTCCTCCGGGGTCGGCACGACCCGGAACACCGACCCGTCGGAGAAGGCGAGCGAGAGGGCGTACCCGAACGGGTGGGCGTCGACCTCGACGCCGGCGACGGTCGCCCCGCCGGCCGACCCGAGCAGCTCGTCCAGCCGGGCCTCGTCGAGCGGGGCCGCCCCGCGGGCCGACGGGTCGCCCGAGTCCAGGGTCAGCCCGAGTCGGGCGACCTTGAACGTCCAGTCCGAGGCCGCCGTCCCGAGGACGTAGGACCCGCGGGCCACCGTCCGGCCCTTCGGCCCGGGGCCCTGGACCGCGGTGCCCAGGTGCAGCCGTAGTTCGTCCGGGTAGCCCCGGCGGGCGAACAGCAGCCGCTCGCCGACCACCTGCCGGGCGAGGGCCAGGAGGCCCGGGTAGCCGCCGGTGGTGGCGGGCTGGGTGCCGCGGAAGTCGACCACGCCGTACATCACCGCACCAGATCGAGGTAGTCCCGGCCGTGGGCGAGGAGTTCGTCCCAGGTGAAGTCGCCGCGGTCGTTGGCCGTTCCCCGCTCGCCGGACGCCTTCAGGTCGTGGACGGAGTCGCTAAATCCGGCCCGCTCATCGGGGGTCATGCCGAGCCGGTTGCAGGCGTCCCGGAACTGTTGGTTGTCCGCCTTGCGGCCCACGCGACACCCGGGGGTTGGCGGGGCGGCCCGCGGCCCGCCCGGCGTCGCCGTCAGCCTACCCGCCCGGCCGACCGGCCGCAAGGCCCGGCAGCCGGCGGCGGACCGCGGCAACGGTCCGGAGCCGCGGAGCGGCGGCCGATGGTAGCCAGGGGTGCGAACCCCTGGTAGCGTGACGGGTGCCATGAACCGTCGACCGAACGAACGCCCGCTGCCGACCCTCGACGAGGCCATCCCGATCGCCCGCCGGCATGTAGACGGGTTCCCGCCCGTCGAAGGGTGGGTATGGAAGCTGGCGGGAGGCCGACGGGCGATGGGCGGTTGGTACTTCGACTACGCCGCGCACCGGCTCCCATCGAACCCGCCCGGTCCCGGCACCGGGTTCGGGTACGCACCAGGATTTCTGGTCGCCGATGACGGATCAGTACGGGTCATCGGCTGGCGGGAGTTGCGACGGGTCCACGATCTTTCAGAGGAGGAGTAGATGCGCACGACCCTGGCCCTGTTCGTGGCCGTCGTCACCTCGGCGGCGGTGTTCGCCGACGAGAAGGAGAAGCCGTGGGAGCCGCACCCGCGGACCACCGAGTACCCGTGGATGTCCACCGCCACCTGGAAGCAGCTCCACGAGTCGTTCCTGAAGCGGGGCAAGGCCGGGCCGGTCGGCCTGCTGTTCCTCGGCGACTCGATCACCCAGGGCTGGGACGGCGAAGGGAAGGCCGTCTGGAAGACGGAGTACGCCCCCAAGAACGCCGCCAACTTCGGGATCGGCGGCGACACCACCCAGAACGTCCTCTGGCGAATCACCACCGGCGGCGAACTAGCCGGGCTCAAGCCGAAGGCCGTGGTGGTGATGATCGGCACCAACAACTTCGGCCTCCGCAACGACACCCCGGAGGACGTGGCCAAGGGCGTCGAGGCGGTGGTCAAGGCCGTCCGGGAGAAGCTGCCGGAGTCGAAGGTACTGCTCCTCGGCCTGTTCCCCCGGGACGCCAAGCCGGACACCGACTTCCGCAAGCGGATCAAGGCCACCAACGAGCGGATCGCCAAGCTGGCCGACGGGAAGATGGTGGTGTTCCGGGACATCGGGGACAAGTTCCTGGACAAGGCCGGCAACCTGCCGGCCGACATCATGCCCGACGCCCTGCACCTGTCGCCGAAGGGGTACGGCCTGTGGGCCGACGCCATCCGGGCCGACCTGGACGCTTTGATGAAGCGATGACCCCCTTCACCCGGACACCAACCACCCGCACGAGACCTCACCCATGACCCCCTCCCGCCGCGACTTCCTCGGGGCCGCCGCCGTCGCGGTCGCCTCCCCGGCACTCGCCCGCCCCGACGCCAAGCCGAGGAAGCTGGTGCTGATCGCCGGCACCCCCAGCCACGGCCCGGGCGACCACGAGTTCAACGCCGGGGTGCTGCTGCTCGACAAGTGCCTGAAGGACGTGAAGGGCCTGGAGACCGTCGTCTTCACCAGCGGCTACCCGAAGGACGACTCGGCCCTCGACGCCGCCGACGGCATCCTCTGCTACGCCGACGGCGGCGGCGGCCACCCGCTCGTCCGGGAGAACCGCCTGGCCCGGATCGGCAAGCTGATGGACAAGGGCGTCGGCCTCATCTGCGCCCACTACGGCGTCGAGGTCCTGAAAGACCTCGGCGGGCCGGAGTTCCGGAAGTGGATCGGCGGGTACTACGAGCACGCCTACTCGGTCAACCCGATGTGGCGGCCGGAGTTCGCCGAGTTCCCTAAGCACCCGATCACCAGCGGCGTCCGGCCGTTCGCCGTCCGGGACGAGTGGTACTTCAACATGCGGTTCCGAGACGGGATGAAGGGGGTGACGCCGATCCTGGTCGCCAAGCCGTCGGACGAGGTCCGGAACGGACCCTACGTCTACCCGAAGGGGCCGTACCCGCACATCCAGGGGGCGAAGGGCCGGGCCGAGGCGATGATGTGGGCGGCCGACCGGCCCGACGGCGGCCGCGGGGTCGGGTTCACCGGCGGCCACTTCCACCGCAACTGGGCCAACGACGACTTCCGCAAAGTCGTCCTCAACGCCCTGCTGTGGGTTTGCAAGCTCGACGTGCCGGCCGAGGGCGTGGCCTCGAAGGTCACGGAGGCCGAGATGATGGCGAACCTGGACCCGAAGGGGTCGAAGAAATGACGAAGGACGAATGACCCACCAATGACGAAGGAAGCCCCGGTTTTCTTCCTTCGTCATTGGTGGGTCATTCGTCCTTCGTCATTTCCGCCCGTCAGGGCGGATCGTACCCGCACCCGCCCCACGGGTTGCACCGGCAGATCCGCCACACGCCCTTCAGCCCGCCGACCACCGGGCCGTACTTCTTGACGGCCAGGACCATGTACTCGCTGCACCCCGGCTCGAACCGGCAGACCGGCGGCAAGAGCGGCCGGATCAGCTTCTGGTAGCCCCGCACCCCGCCGACCAACACGACCGACAGGGCCCAGGCCGGCGGCTTCCAGAGCCAACGGAACGGGCTCATGACCCCTCCGCCGGTTTTGGCGAGCGGGGGGCGTCAGCCCCCTGATTGGTCCGGGCATCAGGGGGCTGACGCCCCCCGCTCGCCAGCTTCCCCGCCGCCTGCCGGGCCAGCCGCAGCAGCGAAGCCGTCACCGCCGCCTGCGGGGGCGGCCCGTCCTTGTTCGGCCGCGGGATGACCACGAAGTCGACCCCGGCCGGCAGTTCGTGTTGGACCAGCCGGAACGCCTCCCGGAACAGCCGCTTGTACCGGTTCCGGACCACCGCCCCGCCGACCTTCCGGCTGACCGAGCACCCGAGCCGCGGGTACGACCGGCCATTCTCGCAGGCGTAGACGATCAGCACCCCGTCCGCGGCCGACTTCTTCCGGCCGTAGCACCGGTCGAACTCGGCCGGCGTCTTCAGCCGCCGGGACTGGGGAAAGGTCAGGGGGGGCATCGGACTGGTTCCGGGCGAACCCCGACCGTGAGGGAGGGGGTGACATCACCCCCTCCCTCACGGTCGGGGTTCGCCAAGGAGGACACTCACCGCCACGGGACGTTCGCCCGCGGCGTCTGCGGGTTCCGCCCGGCGAACTCCTCGATCAGCCTCCGGCTCTCGTCGTCCACCGCCCCGGCCGGGACGACCACCTTGAACACGAGGTACTGGTCCCCGCCGGCGACCCCCCGGCCCCGAAGCCGCAGCTTGGCCCCGCCGGACGTACCGGGCGGGACCTTCACCTCCAGCCGGGCCCCGTCCAGGGTCGGGACCTCGACCTTCGTGCCCAGCACCGCCTCCGGCAGGCCGATCGGCACGTCCAGGAACAGGTCGTTGCCGTCCCGGCGGAAGTACGGGTGCGGCTCGACCGTCACCCGGAGCAGCACCTCCGGCCCGCCGGTCGCCTCCGGCGGGACCCGGAGCTTCTTCCCGGTGTCGATCCCGGCCGGGACCTTGACGTCGATCCGCCGGCCGCCGACCTCGATGGCCACCGCCCCGCCCCGGGCGGCCACGTCGAACGGGATCGTGACCTCGGACTCGACCGGCTCGGCCCGCCGCGGCCGGGCCCGGGACTTGGTCCGCCGCCCGCCGCCGAACAGGTCGCCGAGGTCGAACCCGCCCCCCCCGCCCGGCCCGCCGCCGGCGAACAGGTTCTGGAACAGCTCCTCGGCCGCCTTCGGGTCGACGTTCACGTTCCCCCCGCCGGGGAACCCGCCCCCCGGGAAGCCCCCGGCCCCCGGCGGCCCGGCGAACCCGAACCGGTCGTAGTTCGCCTTCTTCTGCGGGTCGGACAGGACCTCGTAGGCGGCCTGGACCTCCTTGTAGGTGGCGTCGGCCTGCTTGTCCCCCGGGTTCCGGTCCGGGTGGTGCTTCTTGGACAGCTTCCGGTACGCCTTCTGGACCTCGTCGGCGGACGCCGACTTGGAAACGCCGAGGACGTCGTACGGGTCGCGGGGCATGGCGGGTCGGCTTGGGCGGCGGGGTTCGGTCGGGGTCGGGCCCGGGGGTATTCTAACCCCGGGCGGACGGGCCGTCGGGCGGTCCGGCGGGGATCGGGGGAAAACGGCTCCGTGAAAAAAATTTCACATTTCTCGTTGACTTCGCACGGATGCCCGGGTTAAATTTAGCTTGTCTTTTCTCTCTCCGACCCGCCGCGCCGGACTCGCAACCCACGCGGCGGGGAGTTCTCGCACTCATCGGAGGTCCCCCATGTTCGGTCCGCCGCCGCGCGCCCGGAACCGGGCCGCGTCCCGCCACGCCTTCACGCTGATCGAGCTGCTGGTGGTGATCGCCATCATCGCCGTCCTGGTCGGCCTGCTCCTGCCGGCCGTCCAGAAGGTCCGCGAGGCCGCCAGCCGGATGTCCTGCCAGAACAACATGAAGCAGATCGTCCTGGCGTCGCACAACTACCACGGGGCCTACGGCCAACTGCCGCCCGGGGTGCTCGGGTCGTTCAAGCCCCGGAGCCTGTCCCCCGGGTCGGAGTGCCTGTCGAACCCGTGGGTCGGGACGCTGGCCTTCCTGCTGCCGTACGTCGAGCAGGAGCCGCTGTACCGCTCGCTCGACATCGACTGGAACGTGGACGGCCCGGCCGACAACCCGGCCGCCAACCCGACCCCCGGCCGGCGGTCGGCGTACTGGCTCAACCCGACCAACCTCGCCGCCGCCCAGACCAAGGTCAAGACCTTCCTCTGCCCGTCCGACAACGCCGGCGACGTGACCCCGACGTACAACGTGTACTACGCCTTCGGGTGCGTCGCGCTCAACTTCTACGGGGTCCGGGACAACGTCGAGGCGACGGCCCAGGGGCCGTCGATCGTCCTCGGCCGGACCAACTACCTGGCCATCCAGGGGACGGTCGGCGGGCCGGAGGCGTACAACGGCTTCGGCCCCGGCACCGCCCAGTTCTACGGCCAGTACAAGGGGCTGTTCTTCAACCGGTCGAAGGTCAAACTCGAGCAGGTCGGGGACGGGACCAGCCAGACCCTGGCGTTCGGCGAGGGGCTCGGGGCCGTCAACCTCAGCGGGACCCGCGACCGGCTGTGGTCGTGGATGGGCTGTTCGCTGGTCACCTACTGGGGCAACGTCCCCCTCAAGTCCACCCCCGCCGACCCGCTCAACAACCCGGGCTGGTACCAGTTCAGCAGCCGGCACACCGGCATCACCATGTTCGCCTACGGGGACGGGGCGGTCCGGTACGTCCGGCACCACCCGAACACCCCGTTCTCGGGTAGCGACTGGTACCGGATGCAGCAGCTCGGCGGGGCGAACGACGGGTACTCCGACGACGTGTCGGCCATCGCCCAGTAGCGGCCCCGCCCGCGGCCCGGCCGGACCCCGGCCGGGCCGCCCCCCTTCACGCCCGAGGTGCCCCGTGCCCCTACGCCGACTCTGCGCCCGCCTCGCCCTCCTGGCCGCCCTCGCCGCCCCCGCCGCCGGCTGCGGGTCGGACGAGAAGCCGCTCCCCAAGGCCCAGGGCGGCAAGTCCGTCGACACGGACGGGATGCCCCGGCCCAAGAAGGACGCCTCCGCGGCCGAGTGACCGCCGCCCGCCACCCCCGAGGTCCGCCGATGCACCGGTCGGTCGCAAGGTTCGCCGCCCTCGCCGCCGCCCTGGTCGCCGCCGCCGGGTGCGGGGGCGGGTCCGGCGCGGGGACATCCGGCGGCCCGGACGGCAAAGGGTCGGAGGACGCCGTCGCCGGGGTTGTCCGGGTCGGGGACAAGCACCTGACCCACGGGAAGGTCGAGTTCCACACCGCCGGCGGGAAGGTCCTCCGGTCGGTCATCCAGTCCGACGGGACGTACCGCGTCCGTAACGCCCCGGCCGGGCCGGCCAAGGTCGTCGTCGAGTCGGGCGACCCGCCGCCGATGGCCGCGGCCGGCGGCGGGGGCGGGAAGGCCGTCAAGCTGGTGCGGGTCGACTTCGCCGCCAAGTACGCCGACCCGGCGACCACCGACCTGGTCTACGAGGTCAAGCCCGGTCGGCACCAGTACGACATCGTGCTGGCCCCCTGACCGGCCGCCCGGGCCCCTCTCCGCCCGGGCGCCCCCCTCACCTCACCCCCCGCCCGTCACCGGGCCGTCGCCTTCGGCGGCGGGTTGTGGAACCGGTCGGCCGCCGGGCCCAGGGTCAGGGCCAGCCACAGCGACCCGCCGAACAGCAGCACCACGAACACCGCGAACCCGTACACGAGATACCGCCCGGGCGTCCGCCCCGCCGGCACCGCCGTCCCGCCGTTGTCGTCCACGCCACGCCCTCCGGCGGCTGGCCCGCGGCCGCCGGGGTCGGTGTACCCGCCCGG
>JAIEQO010000238.1 GCA_019747655.1 Gemmataceae bacterium
CGGTCGGAAAGGTCGCGGCCGTGCATGCGAAGTTAGAGGCACGACCACCCTCCACCGATTCAGCAGACAGAGCCTAACCCCCTCCCCCACAGGGAGAGGGTGGACCGGAACCAAGCTGACTGGTTCTGTTCCCCCTCCCCCCGCGGGGGAGGGGGTTAGGGGGTGGGGTCTCTTCTATCTTCCCCCCTCCCTTCGTAGGGGAGGGGGCCGGGGGGAGGGGTCTGTCCCTCTCCCACATTCCGTCACCCTGTCCCGGTCTGGTATCCTCAACCCACCCCGCGAGGACGCACCCGTGACGAAGGACGACGTGGCCGACGCCCTGGAGGAGATCGCCGTCCTCCTCGACCTGAAGGGCGAGAACGCCTTCAAGACGAACGCCTACGTCAACGGGGCCCGGGCCGTCCGCCAGATGCCCGGCGACCTCAAGGAGGTCGTGGCGGCCGGCCGGCTCGGCGACGCCCGCGGGATCGGCGCCGCCCTCCGGGACAAGATCACCACCCTCGTGACGACCGGCCGGCTGCCGTACCTGGACGACCTCCGGGCCGAGGTGCCGCCCGGCCTCATCCAGATGCTCCGCCTCCCCGGGCTCGGGGCGAAGAAGGTCAAGGCCCTGCACGACGCCCTCGGGGTGGACACACTCGACAAGCTGCAGGCCGCATGCGAGCGGGGCGAGGTCGCCACCCTCAAGGGATTCGGGGAGAAGACCCAGACCAAGATTCTCGACGGCATCAAGTTCCTCGGGTCGGTCGGGAACCGGGTCCGGATCGACCAGGCCGACGCCCTCGGGGCCGCGCTACTGGAGAAGGTCCGCGGGTTTCCGGGGGTGGTCCGGGCCGAGCTGTGCGGCAGTCTGCGCCGCCGGCGGGAGACGGTCGGCGACCTCGACGTGCTGGCGTCCGCGGCCGACGCCGGGCCGGTCATCGCGGCGTTCGTCAAGCTGCCCGAGGTGGTCGAGGTGCTGGGCCAGGGGCCGACCAAGTCGAGCGTCGTGGCCGAGGTCCACACCGACGGGTCGAAGGTCCGGATGCAGGCCGACCTGCGGGTCGTGACCGACGACCTGTTCGCCTACGGGCTGCACTACTTCACCGGCGGCAAGGCCCACAACATCCGGATGCGGCAGCGGGCCATCGACCGCGGCTGGCTCCTGAGCGAGTACGGCCTCGGGGACGAGCAAACCCACGTGCCGGCCGCGACCGAGGCCGACGTGTTCGCCGCCCTCGGAATGCAGTACGTCCCGCCGGAGCTGCGGGAGGACACCGGGGAGGTCGAGGCGGCCGAGGGGAACGCCCTGCCCCGACTGATCGAGCCGGGCGACCTCCGCGGGGTCTTCCACAACCACACCAACTACAGCGACGGCGGGAACACGCTCGAAGAGATGGCCCTGGCGGCGAAGGCCCTGGGGTTCGAGTACTTCGGCGTCGGCGACCACTCGCAGTCGCTGACCGTCGCCCGGGGGATGCCGCCGGGGGTGGTCCGGAAGCAGTGGGCCGAGATCGACGCCCTGAACAAAAAGCTGAAGGGCGTCCGCATCCTCAAGGGCGTCGAGTGCGACATCCTGGCCGACGGGTCGCTCGACTACGACGACGACCTCCTGGCCGGGTTCGACTACGTCGTCGGCAGCGTCCACACCCTGTTCGGGATGCCGGAGGCCGAGATGACGGCCCGGGTGTGCCAGGCCCTGAGTCACCCCCGGCTGACCATGCTCGGCCACGCCACCGGCCGGCTGCTGCTCCGCCGGGAGGGGTACAAGATCGACCTCGACGCGGTGCTGGCGGCCGCCGCCCGGTACGGGAAGATGGTCGAGATCAACGCCAACCCCTACCGCCTCGACCTGGACTGGGTGTGGGTCAAGCGGGCCAAGACACTCGGCATCCCGATCGTCATCAACCCGGACGCCCACAGCCCGGGCGAACTGGCCTACACCCGGGCCTACGGGACCGACGTGGCCCGGCGGGGGTGGCTGACGAAGGACGACGTGTTCAACACCCGGCCGCTGGCCGAGGTGGTGAAGGAGTTGGACCGCCGGAAGCGGCTGTGACCCGGCCGGCTTGCGGGGCGGGAGGGATTGGGTTACGGTGGCGGGGTCGGTTCACACGGAGGTGTGCCATGCGGGCAGGGACGTTCGCCCTGGTCGGGTTGGTGATGGGGACTGCGGCGGCCGCCGACCCGGCCCCGGAGTTCAAGCCGTTCGCGTCCGCCGCCGGGCGGTACAAGGTCCTCTTCCCCGGGGCGGTGAAAACCGAGACCACCGAGGTCAAGACCCCGGCCGGGCCGGCGAATCTCACCCTGGACACGGTCAATTACGGCGGGGTGACGTTCCTGGTCAGCCACGTCGACGTGCCGGACGCGGTCGCCCAGCTCCCGCCCGGCCCGCGGCTGGACAAGGTCCGGGACGCCCACAAGGGGGCCGACGGCCGGGTCCTGGCCGACAAGGAGCTGACCGTCGGGGACGAGAAACACCCGGCCCGGGACGTACTCGTCGACAAGCCCGGTGGGGCCCTGCGGGCCCGGGTGGTGATCGCCGGGAGCCGGCTCTACCAGGTGATGGCCCAGGGGCCGCGGGAGCTGGTGTCCGGGGAGGCCGCCGACCGGTTCTTCCTGTCGTTCGAGGTGACCAAGTAGCCGCACCGGGAGCCGCCATGCGGACCGCCGCCGTCCTTCTCACCGCCCTGCTGGTTTCCCCGGCCGCCGCCCAGCGGCCCGGCCAGTCGTACAGCCCGCCCGGCGGGGGCTACAAGGTGCTGTTCCCGGGCAAGCCGAAGGAGTCCAGCCAGACGGCCAAGACGAAGGTCGGCGACCTGAAGGTGCTGACCGCAACCTTCGCGACGGCCGACGGGAACGTGTTCCTGGCCAGCCAGACCGAGTTCCCGGCCGACGCATTGGCCCCGGACGGGTTCGGGACGGTGTACGACGGGGTCCGGGACGGGCTGAAGGGGAAAGACGGGAAGGTGGTATCGGAGAAGGACGTGACGGTCGGCGACGGCAAGCTGCCCGGCCGGGAGGTGGTGGTGGACAAGGGGAAGCAGCAGACCCGGTTCCGGGTGGCGGTGAAGGGGAACCGACTCTACCAGGTGGCGGCGGTCGGGGCCGGGCCGTTCGTCACCGGGGACGACGCGACCGCCTTCCTGGACTCGTTCGAGCCGGGGAAGTGAACCCGCCCGGGGTGGCGGCTGTCCGTCCCGGCGGGTAGGTTAACACCCGACGGGGCGTAGCGCAGCCTGGTAGCGCGCCTGCCTTGGGAGCAGGAGGCCGTGGGTTCAAATCCCGCCGCCCCGACATCACGACGGCCCCGGCGGGGCCGCCCGCGTTTACCGGAGCGTGGTCTCGGGGAACGTCACGTCGGCGTAGATCGCGGCCATCGACACCCGGACCGGGACGGTTGCCAACACCAGATCGATGTCCAGGCCCTCGAACGTCGTCACCGCCCAAGTGCCATCGGGCTGCCGAACCTGCCGCTCCACCCACGGCCGGTCTTGTGCGATTAAAACATACTCGCGGAACGACGGCATCCGCTGGTACTGACGGAACTTCGCCTCCCGGTCGTACCTCTGGGTCGATTGCGACAGGACTTCGACGATGACCTGGGGGTTCAGCAACACGTCCGGGTCGTCCTCGGCGAACAGCTTTTCGCCGCAGACGATGGCTAGGTCCGGGTAGGTGTACAGCCCGGCCGGGCCGGTTCGCACCATCAGGTCGCGGGAGTAGGAGCGGCAGCCGCGCGCCCGCAGCAACGGCAACAATTCGGCCGTCAGGTTCTCGTTGATCTCGTTGTGCGACCGGCTGGCCCCGGCCATCCCCCGCTCGTTCGGGGGGTGCAGCGGCCACACCTCCCCGTCCAGGTACTCGCTCTTCTCCAGGGCGTCCCGCTCGCGGGCCAGGTACTCGGCGACGGTCATTTTCTGGGGCTTCGGGGCGGCGGACATCAGGCTCCTCCGGTCGGCGCGGCTGACGCTATCCTACCGCCCTCGCCCGGGCAGGCCCACCTCGGTTAGAATCAGCGGATGGCCCTTCTGGAGCTGACCGACGCCGGACTGTACTGCCCCGCCGGGAAGTTCCACATCGACCCGTGGCGGCCGGTCGAGCGGGCGGTCGTCACCCACGCCCACGCCGACCACCTCCGCCGGGGGTCGAAGCACTACCTGGTGTCGAAGGCCGGCGAGACCGTTACCCGCACCCGGCTCGGCCCGGGGTACGCGATCCAGACCGCTGAGTACGGCGAGTCCGTCCCGATCAACGGCGTGGCGGTCTCGCTCCACCCGGCCGGGCACCTGCTCGGGTCGGCCCAGGTCCGGGTCGAGCACCGGGGCGAGGTGTGGGTCGTCTCCGGCGACTACAAGACCGCCCCGGACCCGACCTGTGCGCCGTTCGAGCCGGTCCGCTGCCACCTGTTCGTCACCGAGTCGACGTTCGGGCTCCCCATCTACCGGTGGCAGACACCCGACGCGATCTTCGCCGGGGTGAACTCGTGGTGGCGGGCGAACGCCGCGGCCGGGAAGTGCAGCATCGTCTACGGCTACGCGCTCGGCAAGGCCCAGCGCATCCTGGCGAGCGTTGATCCGTCGATCGGGCCCGTCTACACCCACGGGGCGACCGAGAAGCTCGTGCAGGCGTACCGCGACGCCGGGGTGAGCCTGCCCGAGACGAGGCGGGTGTCGGAGGTGCCGGGCGGACGGAAGCGGTCGGCCGGCGGTGGGACGTGGGCCGGGGCGCTGGTGCTGGCCCCGCCGTCGGCCCACGGGTCGGCCTGGAGCCGGAAGTTCGCCCCGGCGTCGGCCGGGATCGCGTCGGGCTGGATGCGGATCCGCGGGACCCGCCGGCGGAAGGCCGTAGACCGCGGGTTCGTCATCTCCGACCACGCCGACTGGCCCAGCCTTCTCTCCGCGATCCGGGCGACTGGGGCCGAGCGGGTGTGGGTGACGCACGGGTATACGGCCGTCCTGATCCGCTACCTCCGCGAACGGGGCCTCAATGCCGAGGTGGTCCAGACCCGGTTCGAGGGCGAGGCCGGCGGCGAGCCGGACGAGGCCGACGCGATGTCAACCGAGCCGGAGGCCGCCACCGAATGAAGGCGTTCGCGGACCTCTATGCCGCCCTCGACGAGACCAACAAGACCTCCGAGAAGGTCGCGGCCCTGGTCCGGTACTTCGCCGCGGCCGACCCGGCCGACGCCGCCTGGGCCGTCTACTTCCTGATCGGCCGCAAGCCCAAACAGGTCGTCCCGAGCCGGCGGATGCGGGAATGGGCCGTCGAGGCGGCCGGCGTCCCCCAGTGGCTGTTCGAGGAGAGCTACCACGCCGTCGGCGACATCGCCGAGACCATCGCCCTCTTGCTCCCCGAGTCCGGCCGGTCAACCGACCGGCCGTTGCACGAGTGGGTCGAGCAGCGCCTCCTGCCGCTGCGGAAGGCGGACGAGGCGAAGCAGAAGGCATCACTACTCGCCGCCTGGGCGGAACTCGACGCCCGCCAGCGGTTCGTCTGGAACAAGCTCATCACCGGCGAGTTCCGGGTCGGCGTGTCGCAGCTCCTCGTCACCCGGGCCCTCGCGGAGGTCACGAAGGCCGACCAGCCGGCCGTCGCCCACCGGCTGATGGGCGACTGGCAGCCGACCCCCGAGTTCTACCGCCGGCTCGTCGGCCAGGGGACGGCCGACGCCGACGCCAGCCGGCCGTACCCGTTCTTCCTGGCAACGCCGATCGACCCCGGGACCGGGCCGGAGGTGCTGGGCGACGTGGCCGACTGGTTCGCCGAGTGGAAGTGGGACGGCATCCGGTCGCAGCTCATCAGGCGGGGCGGGCAGGTCTACCTCTGGTCCCGGGGCGAGGAACTCATCACCGACCGGTTCCCGGAGATTACCGACGCCGGCCGCGGCCTACCCGACGGGACGGTGATCGACGGCGAGGTGCTACCGTGGGGGCCGGCCGGGGTGCGGCCGTTCGCCGACCTCCAGAAGCGGATCACCCGCAAGACGCTCACGAAGAAGATTCTGGCCGACATCCCGGCAGTCCTGCTGGCTTACGACCTGTTGGAATGGGAGGGCCGGGACGTTCGGACCGAGCCGATGACCTGGCGGCGGGGGAAGTTGGAAGAGATGGTCGGATGGGAGGGCGAGGCTCCCGCCGAGCCTTCAGTCGCGATCAGTCTCCCGTCCCCGGCTCGGCGGGAGCCTCGCCCTCCCGGCACCGGCATCCGCCTCTCGCCGCTCGTCGCAGCCCCGTCGTGGGAGGAGCTGACGGCGACCCGGGCCGAAGCCCGCGGGCGGAACGTCGAGGGGTTCATGCTCAAGCGGAAGGCGTCGCCGTACCGGGTCGGGCGGGTCCGGGGCGACTGGTGGAAGTGGAAGGTCGACCCGTACTCGGTCGACGCGGTCCTGATCTACGCCCAGCGGGGGAGCGGCAAGCGGGCCAGCCTGTACTCGGACTACGCCTTCGGCGTCTGGGACGGCGGCCGGCTGGTCCCGTTCGCCAAGGCGTACTCGGGGCTGACCGACGCCGAGCTGCGGGAGGTGGACGCCTTCATCCGCCGGAACACGACCGAGGCGTTCGGCCCGGTCCGGACGGTCAAGCCGGAGCTCGTCTTCGAGGTCGGGTTCGAGGGCATCCAGCGGTCGACCCGGCACAAGTCCGGGGTGGCCGTCCGGTTCCCCCGCATCCTGCGGCAACGCAAGGACAAGGCCCCGGCCGACGCCGACACCCTGGAGGCCGTCAGGCGGCTACTGCCACCCGGGTCGCCGGCGGGCGGATGAGTTCGGCGCAGACGGTGGTGTTCAGCACCCGCTCCAGCCGGGCCAGGGCCCGGGCCACCGTCGCCCCGTCCAGCACCCGGTGGTCGTAGGTCAGCCGCACGTCGACCGCCCCGTCGTCGGCGATCGGGCCGTAGTTCAGGGTGGCCGTCAGCGGCGAGAGCGGGTGCAGCGACTCGGCCCCGAGGGCGGCGTACACCGACACCCCGAACGTCCCGAAGTGGTTCGCCCGCCACCGGCCGACGTTCAGCCCGACCCACCACGCCGCCCGCCGGACCGGCCGCGGCCACCCGGCCAGCCGCAGCGCCCGGCGGAAACACGGGACCGACTCGACCGGGGCGGCCAGCGCCCCGCGGACCCGGGCGGACACGTCGGCCACCGACCGCCCGGCCGGGTCCTTGACCCGCAAGCCCAGGACGGCCGGCTCGCCCTCGTACTCCCGCTCGACCATGATGGTGGCGACGCTGGCCGGGACCTCGTACAGGTGCGGCCAGGGGAACTTGCAGTACGCCCGGCGGAGGGCCGGGACCTCGGCCGCGACCAGGGCGAACCCCTTGGCGAAGATCGCCGTCCAGGCCGGCCGGTCCGGCGACGCCCGGCGGGCGACGGCCACCGGCCCGAGGTCCATCCGCCGCTGGACCGGGACCGACGGGACCCCGGCGGCGAAGTGCAACAGGTCGCCGACCAGCCGCCGCGGCCGGGACAGGGGGACGGTGCGGCCTTTCATGGTGAACCCCGTCTCACGCGGCCGGCTTGACCGCCCGGAAGACGAACGCCTGTCCGGAGTAGCTCAGGCGGTGCCCGACGGCGGCGAACCCGGCGGCGGCCAGCTTCGCCGTCACCTCGGCCGCCGGCAGGTAGTGGAACCGGCCGGCCCGGGCCTCCCGCTTCAGCCACGCCCCGTACTTCAGCATCCGGCCCGACCGCTTGAGGAACCGGAGCGGCCGGCCGGACCCGACCAGCGCCCCGAGCGACCCGGCGGCCACCCGCCACCACGCCGGCTCGGGGACGTTGGCCGAGAAGACGAACCGGCCGCCCGGCTTCAGCACCCGGAACACCTCGGCCAGGATGCGGTCGTAGGCGGCCGCCGTCCACCGGCCCTCGGCCTCCGAGTACGACTCGGCGTAGGTGATCGACAGGCCCGAGACGGCGTGGTCGAACGACCGGTCGGGCAGGGGGCCGAGCCCGCCGCTGAAGTCGTGGCAGACGAACCGCACCCGGTCGGCCCGGCCGGGCGTGAGGTCCGCCCGGAGGGCGGCGTAGGCCCGCTCGTTGACCGCCGCACAGTCCAGTCCGACGACTTCCGCCACCGCCCCGTTCGACCGCTCCCACAGCCCGCGGGTGAGCGGCCCGCTGCCGCAGCCGAGGTCGAGCCACCGCTCGCCGGCGGCCGGCGAACACCAGTCCAAAGTATCGGCCAGGAGCCGGCGGTACGGCCGGACCTCCTGCTGGGACCAGAAGGCCTTGGCGCACTTGGCGTCCGGCCAGTGGTTCCGGGCCGCCGGCAACACCCCCATCCGCCGCCCTCCCGCCGCCTACAATCCGTGAGTGCCCCGTCGTACCCTGGTTGCGGGCGGGACGGCAAGGCCAACTGCACCAGGCTCAAGAGACCCCTCCCCCCGGCCCCCTCCCCCGCGGGGAGAGGGGGGCAAGACCGGGGCCTACGGTTCCGCTCCCCCTCCCTGTTGCGGGGAGGGGGCCGGGGGGTGGGGTCTGGCCCGACCATACCGTGAAGCTCTTCTACACCGACCGGTACGTCCTGCCGCTGCCGCCGGGACACACCTTCCCGATGAGCAAGTACCGGCTCCTCCGGGGGCGGGTCGAGGCGTCAGGCCTCCTCCGCCCCGGCGAGTTGGTCGAGCCGCCGGCCGCCACCGACGACCAACTCCACCGGGCCCACGACCCCGAGTACGTCCGCCGGGCCACCGCCGGCGAGCTGACCCGCGACGAGCTGCTGCGGATCGGTTTCCCGTGGTCGGCGGAGATGATCGAGCGGTCCCGGCGGTCGAGCGGGGCGACCGTCGAGGCCGCCCGGGCGGCGCTGGCCGACGGCGTCGGGGTGAACCTGGCCGGCGGCACCCACCACGCCTTCCGCGACCACGGCGAGGGGTACTGCGTGTTCAACGACACGGTCGTGGCCGCCCGGCAGCTCCAGGCCGACGGCCGGGTGAAGCGGGTCGCCGTGGTCGATCTGGATGTCCACCAGGGGAACGGCACGGCCGCTCTCTGCCGGCTCGACCCCTCGATCTACACCCTGTCGGTCCACGGGGCCAAGAACTACCCGACCCGCAAGGAGCGGAGCGACCTCGATGTCGAGCTGGCCGACCGGACCGGCGACCGCGACTACCTCGACGCCCTCGGGCCGGCCCTCGACCGGGCCTTCGCCGACGGCCGGCCGGACCTCGTCTTCTACCTGGCCGGGGCCGACCCCTACGAGCGCGACCGGCTCGGCCGGCTCGCCCTCACGAAGGACGGCCTGTCCGAACGCGACCGCATTGTGTTCGACCGCTGCCGCTCGGCCGGAGTGCCCGTCGTCGTCACGATGGCCGGCGGGTACGCGAAGGACGTGGCCGACACCGTCGACATCCACTGGCGGACGGTCGAACGGGCGATCCGGTCGGCCCGGTAGATTCTGGTTCTTGGGGATGTGTACACCCCACGCCGAAACCAGAACAACTCGAAAACAAATAAAACCGTCCGACCGAATTCGGCCCGGGGCCGACCCCGCCGGCCGGCCTGTTAACCGGACTGAACGCCGGCCTGAACCGGCGTCGGAAATCCCGTCGGCGGCCGCGATTTCCCCGTCGCACGGCCGGTTCCTGAGCTAGACTCCCGCCCCCCGGGGTCGGTATCGTGCGGTGTTGGACCGCACGGAGCGCCCCCGATGCACCGCCGCACCTTTCTCAAGGCCGCCGCCGCGGCCGCCGTCCCGACCGTCCCGCTCGCCGCCGGGGGCTACGGGCTGTACGAGGCCCGGGCCGTCCGGGTCGAGCGGCCGGCGGTCGCCGTCCCCCGCCTGCCGGCCGCGTTCGACGGGCTGCGGGTCGCCTTCCTGGCCGACCTCCACCACGGCCCGAACGTCGGGCTGCCGTTCGTCGCGGCCGTCGTCCGCACCACCTTAACCCTGAACCCGGACCTGATCCTGCTCGGCGGCGACTACTGTAGTCGAGGACCGGAATACGTCGGCCCGTGCTTCGAGGTGCTGGCCGGTCTGTCGGCCCCGCTCGGGGTGTACGGGGTGCTGGGCAACCACGACCACTGGCACGGGCTGGCCGAGACGAAGGCCGGGTTCCGCTCGGCCGGGATCGCCGAGCTGACCGACGCCGGGGTGTGGCTGGAGCGGGGCTCGTCGCGGCTCCGGCTGGCGGGGGTGGACGACCTGTGGTGCGGGTCGCCGAACGTGGCCGCGGCCCTCGGCGACGCCCGGGCGGACGACGCCTGTGTCGTGCTCAGCCACAACCCGGACACCGCCGAGACCCTGCGGGACCCGCGGGTCGGGCTGGTGCTCTCCGGGCACACCCACGGCGGGCAGGTCGTGATCCCCGGGTACGGGGCCCCGGTCGTCCCGAGCCGGTACGGGGAGAAGTACGCCCGCGGGCTGGTCCGGGCCCCGTACACGGACGTGTACGTCTCCCGCGGTCTGGGCACCTCCGGCCCGGGCGTCCGGCTGAACAGCCCGCCGGAGCTGACCCTGATGACGCTCGTGCCGGGGTGAACCGGGAGCAGCCGCACGATCGACGCGGAAAGAAGACACGATCAGAAAAATAATGTATTGATCGGTTTTGATCTGCGTTGATCGTGCGGCTGGTTCGGCTCCCTACAATCGGGTATGGGAACCCGCCGGGCCGCCGCGCCGAAGCCACCTCCGCTCCCGCCCATCGCCGACCCCCGGTCCTTCCTCCTCGACTGGTTCGCCACGAAAAGGTGGACGCCGTTCCCGTTCCAGCTCGAAGCGTGGGACGCCTACTCCGCCGGCCGGTCCGGGCTGGTCCACGCGGCCACCGGGACCGGGAAGACGCTGGCCGCCTGGCTCGGGCCGGTCCTGGAGTGGCTGGCCGAGCACCCTGATCGATCAACGTGGTCGGCCAAGCACCCGCCGCCCCTCCGCGTGCTCTGGATCACGCCGCTACGGGCTCTGGCCGCCGACACGGCCGGGTCGCTGGAAGCCCCGCTCGCCGGGCTCGGGCTGCCGTGGTCCGTCCAGACCCGGACCAGCGACACCAAGTCGTCCGTCCGCACGGGCCAGCGGAAGCGGCTGCCGACGGCCCTCGTCACCACGCCCGAAAGCCTCACCCTGATGCTCACGCACCCGGACTGCCGCGCGCGGTTCGCCGACCTGCGGTGCGTCGTCGTCGACGAGTGGCACGAGCTGCTGGCCGGCAAGCGGGGGGTGCAGGTCGAGCTGGCCCTGGCCCGGCTGCGGGGGTGGAACCCCGGGCTGCGGACCTGGGGGCTGAGCGCCACGCTGGGGAACTTGGGGGAGGCAGTCGAAGCGTTGGTGGGG
>JAIEQO010000744.1 GCA_019747655.1 Gemmataceae bacterium
GTTCGCCGCCGGCCGCCCCGCCCCCGTGGCCGAGAGCGTCCGGGCCGCCACGCTCCAGGCCGTCCGGCTGATGCGGCCGGAGGCCGCCGCCGCGTTCGACCTCGACGCCGAGACGGACAAGACCCGCGCGGCCTACGGCAAGGGGGTGTTCGCCGAGGGCTGCCTGCTGGCCCGCCGGCTGGTCGAGCGGGGGGTGCCGTTCGTGGAGGTCACCCTCGACGGGTGGGACACGCACGACAAGAACTTCGACCGGGTGCGGGAGCTGTCCGGCACGCTCGACGCCGCGTTCGCCGCCCTGCTGTCCGACCTGAAGGACCGGGGGCTGCTCGACGCCACCCTCGTCGTCTGCCAGGGCGAGTTCGGCCGGACGCCGAAGATCAACGGGCAGACCGGCCGCGACCACTGGCCGGCGTCGTGGGCGGTGGCCCTGGCCGGCGGCGGGATCAAGGGCGGGCAAGTCGTCGGCAAGACCACCGCCGACGGGACGGCCGTGGACGGCGACCCGACGAGCGTGCCGGACCTGATCGCTACCGTGGCGACGGCAGTGGGCGTCGACCCGCGGAAGCAGAACATGTCGAACGTCGGCCGGCCGATCCGGGTGGCCGACCCCGCCGCAGTGCCGATCCGGGGGTTGCTCTGATGCGAGCCACGTGCTTCCTCCTGCTCGCCGCCGGGCTGCCGGTCGGGTGCGGCCCGGACGGGCGGCCGGACCCCCCGTCCGGGCCGAGCGAGCGGGCCGACGCCCTCGAACTGCTCGTCCTGTCCGACGTGCCGGAGCGGCTGGAACTCCGGGTCGTGATCGACGGCCGGCCGGTGCCGGCGGTGTGGGACGAGACGTTCGCCAAGCTGCACGCCTACCTCGACCGCGACGGCGACGGCTCGCTCGACCACGCGGAGGCCGCCCGGCTGCCGTCCGCGTTCGCCCTGCGGCAGGTGCTGTGGGGCCAGTTTACCACGTTCGCCGGTGACGCCCCTCTGTTCGCCGACCTCGACCTGAACGGGGACGGGAAGGTCGGCGGCAGTGAGTCGGCCGACTTCTACCGCCGGGCGGGGCTGGGCGGGGTACTGGTCGGCGTCGGCCGGCCGCCGGCCACGGGCCCGCTCACCGACGCCTTGCTGAAGCGGCTCGACACCGACGGCGACGGCGCGGTCGGGGAGGCCGAGTGGAAGGCCGCGGCCCGGGTGCTGCTCACGCTCGACGCGAACGGCGACGACCTCGTCGGCCCCGGCGAGTTGGTCGACAAGCTGGCGTACCCCGGGGCGCTGGGGTCGGTCCTGTTTGCCGCGCCGTTCCCCGACGCGAAGCTCGAGCCGGTCGCCGACGCGCTGCCGTTCCTGGTCCTGCCGCTCCGCACGTCCGACACGCACTGGCAGGCCGCGTTGACGGCCCGCCGGGAGCGGGAGAAGAAGCCCGCGGTGGACGTCTCGACCCTTCGTCGGGGTAAGCCGGCCGTCGCGTGGTCGGTGGAGCTGAACGGCAAGCCCGCCGACGCCGCCCGCCGGGTCCATTCGGCGAACGGGCTTCGGTTGGACCTGCGGACCGACGGGGGCAAGTTGACGGAGCAGACCGCCGCCGCCCGCCGGCGGCTCGCCGGGCTGTTCGCGGAGTGCGACGCCGACTCCGACCGGGTCATCGGCGGCGGGGAACTCGACGCCACGAAGGCCGAGCCGTTCCGGCAACTCCTGGCGACCGCCGACCGGGACGGCGACGGGAGGCTGACCGAGGGGGAGTTCGGGGCGTGGCTCGACCTCCAGGGGCGGGTGGCCAAGGGGCACGTCTTGTTGACCGTCCTCGACCACGGGTGCGGGCTGTTCGAGCTCCTCGACGCGGACCACGACGGCTCGCTGTCCGTCCGCGAACTCCGGACGGCGTGGGACCGGCTCCAGGGGGCGGGGTGCGTGGCCGAGAAGGGGGTGGACCAGGCCAAGCTGCCGCGGCAACTCCTCGCCGCGGTCAGCCACGGGCACCCGCTGACGGCCCTCGGCAAACCCGTTCGCCCCGGCCCGGCGTGGTTCGCGGCCATGGACCGCAACGGGGACGGCGACGTGTCGGCCCGCGAGTGGATCGGGGACGCGGACGTGTTCGACCGGCTCGATCGCGACCGGGACGGCTTGCTCGACCCTCGGGAGGCGGCGGGCGCGGGGAAGTAACCCGGCGACTGCCCCGGGCGGCGGACCCGCGCTTGACCGGCCGGGCGGGGCGTTGGGCCGGCCGCGGCGGTTGACGAGCCGGCGGCGTCCGACGGCTCTCAAACATCGCCCCGCCAACACACCTCAGCCGCCCCCCAGGCGTGCGACCCCAGCTCGGGGCAGTCAGCCATGAGCCGGGTGGTGAAGTCCAGGTCGGAGACGAACCCGAGCCCGACCAGCCGCCGGCGGAACGCCCGGACCTCGGGGATGTCCTGGAGCGCCCGCGGACCGTCGTGGAGCCCGCGAACGGTGCCGGCGACGCGGTCGGCGATGCCCTCGGACCGGCTCCACCGCATGAGCCCCATCTACCCGACGAGGTCGGCATACGAGGCGTCCAGGCCGAGGTCGACGAGGTGAACAGAATGAAGTGTGGGCGAGCCCGGACCGGTGGCGGTGGGGAAGGTGTTCTACCTACCGCCGTGCGGACTATCCCCAGTGACACGGAACCCCGCCCCGGGTTCCGTGTCAGGCCCTCCTCCGGGGAAGGCTCGACCCCCGGTCCGAACCCGGCCGTTTAACGGTGTGTCTGTCCCGGCGGAGCGGGGCCCAGCCCAGCCTTCGCCCGCTTTCTTGGACAGGGAACCGACACGGAACTGACAGGGAACGGCACGGGAACGGCGGAATCTGCCCTGGAAACGTCCCGGGATCCCCGTAAACTATGGAACGGGTGGGAGCGGTAACCGCCGGTTCCCGCCCGAGTTCCGATTCGGGCCGTAGCGCAGCTTGGCTAGCGCGCTTGCTTGGGGTGCAAGAGGTCGTGGGTTCAAATCCCGCCGGCCCGACTGCGGTTCGCGGACCGAAACCCCACCCCGGGCCAGGGCTCACCCCCTGGCCCGGGGTTTTTTCGTTCCCGGCCTGAATCGCCCGCGGACTCCGATGCCCCCACCCCCCACCGACGCCCCGTCGGCCGGCCGACTCGTCCGGCAGACGGTCCTCGGCCCCGGGTTCGTCCGGGCCACGTTCGCCGGCCCCCGCCGGGCCGACGCCCCGTCCCCGTGGGTCCGGGTCGTCGTCCGGCCGGTCGACCTCCGCGGCGGCCGGACCCTGCAGTTCGCCTACTTCGACCCGACCAAGTGCGTCACCAAGAACGCGACCGGTGACGAGGCCGCCGGGCGGCTCGACGAGTTGCTGGCCCTCGGCTTCGGCGGCGTCCACCTGACCACCGGGACGGACGAGATCGACATCCGCACCACCAAGAAGGGGAAGGTGCTCGTCGGCCGGGGGAAGGCCGGGCCCAAACCGCCGGGCGAGACCGCCCACAACCGGACCAAAGACCTCCCCCTGCCAGAAGGCAAGGCCGACCGGTTCCTCGAAGCCCTCGGGGTGCTCGACCGCAACGGCCGGGTCCGCCCGGCCATGCGGGCCAAATTCACCCAGGTGAACGAGTTCCTCAAGCACCTCCGGCACGCCCTCCCCGAGGCCGGGCTGGGCGGGCTCGGCCGGCCGGTCGAACTGCTCGACTGCGGCTGCGGGGCAAGTTACCTGACCCTGGCCGCCCACCACGACCTGAACCACGTCCTCGGCATCCCGGCCCGTGTCATCGGCGTGGACGTGAACGACGAGCTGATCCGCAAGAGCGCCGAACGGGCCGACCGGCTGGGCGGCGGGGTGAATTTCGCCTGCGGGCCGATCACCGCGACGGACACGAAGCCCGATGTCGTTCTGGCTCTGCACGCCTGCGACACGGCCACCGACGACGCCCTGGCTGCGGCGGTGAAGGCCGAGGCCCGGCTGGTGCTGAGCGTCCCGTGCTGCCACCACGCCCTGAACGACCACATCCGCCCCGACGGCCCGGCGGCCGTCCTCCGGCCCGTGCTCCGGCACGGCATCCTCCTGCAGCGGACGGCCGACCTGGTGACGGACGCCTTCCGGGCGTTGGCCCTGCGGATCATGGGCTACAAGACGGACGTGGTGGAGTTCGTCAGCCCGGAGCACACCGCCCGGAACCTGTTGATCCGGGCCGTCCGCGGGGCCCCGGCGGGCGAGCCCGGCTTCGTCGCCGAGTACGCCGAGCTGAAACGCTTCTGGGGGGTCACCCCGACCATCGAGCGGGCGCTGGGGGAGGGGTTCCGGAGGTTACTGGACCCCACCCCCTATCCCCCTCCCCCTTTCCCTCCCCCTCCCCCTATGGTGGCGGGGGTAGCCCCGAGCCGGTTGGTTCTGTCCCCCCCTCTCCCCCCGGGGGAGGGGGGTTAGGGGGGTGGGGTCTCTTTTCGGCTCCTGAAAGTGCGTCGGGCAACCCGGTGGCTTTCCCGGGACCGCGGCCGTCCCGGCCGCTCCTCGCCGGGTCGACGAGCGGCCGGGACGGCCGCGGTCCCAGGGGGGTCGCCGGTCCGGCCAAGGTTTCCAGACACACTCTGACATGATCGTCGCGTTCGCCGGCCTGCCCGGGACGGGCAAGTCTACCCTCGCCCGGCGACTGGCCGCCGAACTCGGGGGCGTCGTCCTGGGCAAGGACGACGTCCGGGCCGCCCTCTTCCCGCCGCCGGCCCTCGACTACTCCCGCGAGCAAGACGACCTCGCCGTCCGGGCGACCTACGAGGCCGCCGCCCTCATCCTCGGCCGCGACCCGAACCGCGTCGTCATCCTCGACGGCCGCACCTACTCGAAGGCATACCAGGTCCGCGATCTCCTCGCGCTGGGCGAGGCCGTCCGCCAACCGGTGCGGCTGCTCGAGTGCGTCTGTGCGGACGAGGTGATCCGCGAGCGGCTCGAACGCGACGCGGCCGCCGGGGTTCACCCGGCCGGGAACCGGACGTTCGAGCTGTACCTCTCCGTAAAGGCCCGGGCCGAGCCGCTAACCATCCCCCGGCTCATCCTCGACACCGGGGCGACGCCGTTGGACGAATGCGTCCGCCGCGCGGTCGAGTGGGTGGGGGGCGGTTCGTAGGGCGGGGCCTACACCTCCGGCATCCCGGCCAGGACGTGTGACAATTCCTCGGCCGAGGCGAACCGCTGGGCCGGGTTCTTCCGCAACAGCCGCGTAATCACCTTGTCCAGCCACTCCGGGATGTCCTGGCGGAAGACCGCCAGAGGCTTCGGCTCGTCCTCGGCGACCGCCCGCAAGACCGCCGCGACGTGCTCCCCGGGGAACGGCGGCCGGCCGGTACACAGGGCGTACAGGACCCCGCCCAGGCCGAACAGGTCCGACCGCGGGGTGGCCTGTTTCCCGCAGACCTGCTCCGGCGACATGTACAGCGGCGTGCCGATCAACGACCCGTCCCGCGAGAGCTGCGCCTCCCCGGCCACCCGGGCCAGCCCGAAGTCGCTCAGCTTGACCTTCCCGGTGCCGGCCTCGATCAGCACGTTGGCCGGCTTCAGGTCGCGGTGGACGATGTCCCGGGCGTGGGCGGCGGCCAGCCCGGCGGCGAGCTGCCGGGCGATCCGGGCGACCTCGGCGGCCGCCGGCGGGCCGTCGTCGTCCAGCAGGTCCTGGAGGGTCCCGCCGGGGACGTACTCCATCGCCAGGTACGACCACCCGGGCTGCTCCCGGACGGCGTGGATGGCGACCACGTGCTCGTGCCGGATCGCCGCCGCCACCCGGGCCTCCCGGGCGAACCGCTGCCGGGCCTGGGGCCACGCCGCCAGCTCCGGGGCCAGCATCTTGACCGCCACCTCCCGGTCGAGGCTCGGCTCGTAGGCCCGGAACACCACCCCCATCGCCCCCCGCCCGAGTACCCCCCGCAGCTCGAAGGCGTCCAGCCGGCAGCCGCCGGCCGGCCAGTCCTCGACGAACTCCGGCCGGAACGGCGGCGGGCCCCCGGGCCGCGGCCGCTCCCCGGACAGCCCGAGCGGCCGGCCGGCGAACCCGGCCAGGGTGGCCGCCCCGCCCCCCAGCCGGGGGGTCTGTTGCGGCTCCGGCCCGCCGGCCGCCATCCGGGACAGGCTGCTCTCGACCGCCAGGTGGGCCAGCTCCTCGCTCCCGGCCGCCAGTACCGCCGCGAAGTCCGGGCACTCGCCGATGTCCCGGTCGATCACCCGGGCGAACTCCTTGACCTTCGGCACCACCCCGCCGAGGAACCGGACCAGCCCGTCCCGGTCGAGCCCGAACCGGTCCTCGGCGGTCGCCAGCACCCGGGCCAGCAGGTCCGGCCGGGCCGCCACCTCGTCCACCTGGGCCAGATAACCCGCCAGGCAGACCAGCTCGGCCCGCTCGGCGTGCGGGTGGTCCGGCGGGAGCCGGTCCGGGGTGTGGTGGTGGCGGATCGGCTCGACGATGTCGGCCGGCAGGTTCCACCGCCGCAGCAGCTCGGCCCCGACCTCCGGGTGGCTGACCCCGAACACCGCCTCCTCGGCCGGGCACGGGTCGAACAGCCGCACGTCCGGGTCGGCCGTCGCCGCCCGCCACTCGGCCGGGTACGCCTGCCGCAACAGCACCGCCCCGAGGTCCCGCAGGAGCCCGGCGACCAGGTCGTCGTCGGCCCCGGCCGGGTTCGTCCGGCCGGCCAGCTCCCGGGCGATGATCCCCCCGCCGACCGACTGGAGGTAGTAGTCCCGCAGCTCCCTGTCCGGCCCGCCGGCCGGCCGCATCGCCGGCAGCGACAGCCCCAGGGCCAGCGACCGGAGGGTGTTCAGCCCCAGGATCATCACCGCCCGCTCGAGCGAGGCCACCGGCTTGGCCAAACCGTACAGGCAGGAGTTGACCGCCTTCAGCAGCTTGCCGCACAGGGCCGGGTCGCGGGACAGGAGGGAGACGATCTCCCGGGTCGAGCAGTCCGGCCGGCTGGCCGCCTGGACGAGCTGGAGGGCGACCACCGGCGGGGTCGGCAGCCGGGACGGGTCGAGGACGGCGTCCAGGACGGCGTCCCGGTCGGCCGGCAGCGGCGGGGGCGGCGGGCCCGGCCGGGACGAGGCGGCGAGCGGACGGCCGGACACGGACGGCCCCCGGGGGGTGGAGCGGACGCCGTGTAGGGTGGGTTACGAACCCGGCCGGGTCAAGGCGGTGGTTCCTGTGGCACGAGGATTCCGGCCCGGCCCGCATTCCCATCCCGGGCCGGAATCCGTCCGACGGCTGCCCCCGCCCGGGCGGCTCCCTATACTCCCGCCACCACCCCCCGGAGCCGCTCCCATGCCGTCCCCCTGCCGCTGGGGCATCCTCGGCACCGCGAACATCGCCCGGAAGAACTGGAAGGCCATCCGGCTGGCCGGGAACTCGACCCTCACCGCCGTGGCCAGCCGCGACCCGGCCCGGGCGGCGGCCTTCACAGCCGAGTGCCAGGCCGAGGTCCCCTTCCCCGCCCCGCCGGCCGCCTGCGGGTACGACGACCTGCTCCGCCGGGCCGACGTGGACGCCGTCTACATCCCCCTGCCGACCGGCATCCGCCGGGAGTGGGTGGTGAAGGCGGCCGAGGCCGGCAAGCACGTCCTGTGCGAAAAGCCGTGCGGGACGACCGCCGCCGACGTGAAGGCCATGACCGACGCCTGCCGGGCCAACCGGGTGCAGTTCATGGACGGCGTCATGTTCATGCACAGCGGGCGGCTGCCGCTGTTGCGGCAGGTGCTGGACGACGGGAAGACCGTCGGCGAGGTCCGGCGGATCGCCTCCCAGTTCAGCTTCGCCGCCCCGGCCGAGTTCTTCGGCGGGAACATCCGCACCAGCACCGCCCTCGAACCGCTCGGCTGCCTCGGCGACCTCGGCTGGTACAACGTCCGGTTTACGCTCTGGGTGATGAACTACGGCCTGCCCGAACGGGTCGCCGGGCGGACCCTGGCGGCCCACAACGGCGTCCCGACCGAGTTCGCCGCCGACCTGTTCTTCCCGAACGGCGTGTCGGCCGCGTTCTACTGCTCGTTCCGGACCGAGAACCAGCAGTGGGCCCACGTCAGCGGCTCCCGCGGGTCGGTCCGGGTGCCGGACTTCGTCCTGCCGTTCCACGGGGCCGAGGCGGCGTTCGAGTCCGACACCCCGGTCTTCGACATCACCGGCTGCACGTTCCGGATGCGGACCCACCCCAAGCGGCACGCGGTCGGCGAGTACAGCGACGGGGCGGCGACGGCCCAGGAGGCGAACATGGTCCGGGCGTTCGCCGAGCGAGTCTTGTCCGGGCAGCTCGACGACACCTGGCCGGCGATCGCCCTGAAGACGCAGCAGGTGCTCGATGCCTGCGTGGCGTCGGCCGCGGCCGACGGCCGGCCCGTCCCGGTGGCCGGCTGACCCGGATCGGCAAGCAAGTTGCGGCCGAGTCCGCCCGCGCCCAGGCACTCGCAAGCGGAGGACGACATGGCCCGGTTCCTGGCGGTGGCGGCCCTGGCGGTCGGGCTGTCGGCGGCGGCCGACGACAAGCCGGCGAAGGACGAACTGGCCCGGTTCGCCGGCACCTGGAAGGGGGTGTCGGTGAGCCAGGACGGGAAGGACCTGCCCAAGCCGGAGGCCGAGGCCCACCGGCTAGTGGTGGACGGGGAGAAGTACACCCTGACCGTCGAGGGGGCGGAGCCGGTCGAGGGGACGCACAAACTGCGGGCGACGGGCAAGACCGGCGACACGGCCGGGGGGACGACCGGGGAGATCGACGCGGTCCGGACGAAGGGGCCGCACAAGGGCGAGTCGTTGAAGGGGGTGTACCAACTGACCGACGACACGTTCGTGGCCTGCTTCGCGGCCCCGGGGAAGGACCGGCCGGCCGAGCTGAAGCCGGCCGGCGGCCCCGGCCTGCGGGTGCTGGCGTTCAAGCGGGACAAGGCGAAGTAGCAACTGTTGGGGCGGGAAACGACGCCGGGCCGCCCCGCGGGGTGCGGGACGGCCCGGGAGGGGCGAACGACATCGGCCGCGGCTACCGGCCCGGCGGCTTCGGCTTCGCCTCCCGCGGCGGCGGGGCGATCCGCTGCCGCTGCTCGGGGTCCAGCACTTCGAGCAGGCGGGCATCCCGCTGCATCTGCTGCAGCCGCTTCCGGGGGTCGAACTTGTCCGGCAGCGGGACGCCCCGCTCCTCTAACGCCTGCCGAGCGTTCGCGTACTCGTGCCAGGGGTTCGGGTCGCCCGGGGCCTGGCCCGGGGCCGGGGGCGGCCGCCCGCCCGGCGGCGGGGTGCCGAGGGCGTGGCCCCGGCTGTTCATCCGGAACGTCGCCCGGCGGCTCTCCACCCGGCCCCCGGGGGGTTAGCACCCCCTGCGGGGACCGCCTTGCAGGTAGTGAAACACCCAAGACGGCCCACAGAACAGTCGACATTCTGACCGTCGCTACCGTGCGGCCCGATCCGACTTTCCGGCTACTTCTTCGGCTCGAACTCGACCGGCTTCACCGTCGTCCCGGCGGCCTCGATCGTCACCGGCTCGCCGAACCGGCCCTTGACCCCGTCCTTGAACCCGGTCTCGTGCCAGTAGACGACGTGGAACTTCCCGACCGGGGCGTTCTTGATCTCCCAGTTCCCGTTCTCGTCGGTGACGGCGAAGTACGGGTGGTCGAAGATGCGGACGTACCCGGTCATCCACGGGTGGATCGAGCACTTGTACTGGATCGGGGTGGCCTCCGGCTTGAGCGGCTGGGGCATCTTGAACGACTGGCCGGCCGGGATGGTCGGGTTGAACTCCCCGTTGTTGCCGCTGGTCCAGAAGAAGTTGTGGGCGACCGGGGCCGTGTTCTTGGCCACCAGGGTGTCCCCGGCCCGGGCGACCGTGACCCGCGGGACGAACATGCACTGCGGCTGGTCGATCTCGACCGTGCCCACCTTCCGGTTGGCGTCGTCCGGGTGGATTTGGGTCTTGTCCAGTGCGGACTTCTTCGGGTCGGTGTTCGCCGGGCGGAGCCAGACGACGACGTTCTTGAGCCCCCTGTTCTTCGGGTTCACCTGCACGGTCTCGTCCAGGATCGCCCCCTTGGCCAGGCAGTGGTTCTTGTCCTGGGTGACCTCGAGCTTGGCCGGCTGGGGGACCGGCTTGCCGGCCGGGAAGACGACCTGGCCCTTGACCGTGGCCCACTGGCCGGCCGGCCGGGCGTCGGCCGACGGGCCGACGACGGCGGCCGCGGCAACGACGACGGCCGGGAGCAACCACACACGTCGCATGGGGGAGGAACTCCGGGATCGGGAAGGGAGCGGGGGCGGGGGCGGGGCGGCCGGCGGACCGGCCGTCCTGGTATTGTTCGCGCGGCGGTGGCGGTTGGCAATGGGGATGGGAGGAGACCCCGAAAGACCCCTCCCCCCGGCCCCCTCCCCTCGGAAGGGAGGGGGAGGAAGACGGCGACCTTACTCTCTTGCTCCCCCTCTCCGTTGCGGGGAGGGGGCCGGGGGGAGGGGTCTTCTACCTCACCCCCGCCCGTTCAATATCCCCAGCACCGCCTCGTGCAGCACGCCGTTGGTGGCCACCACGTCCGGGGTGTCGGTGGTCGGGACGCCGTTCCAGTCGGTGAACCGGCCGCCGGCCTCCTCGACGATCGCCTTCAGGGCCGACACGTCCCACGGGTGGACGCCGTGGTCGATCATCAGGTCGCACGCCCCCTCGGCCAGCAGGACGAACCCGTAGAAGTCGCCGAACCCCCGCTGCCGCTGGGTCCGCCGGCACAGCTCCAGGAACGGCCCCTCCCGGCCGGCCCGGGTGAACCAGCCGAGGTTCGAGTAGCACATGTGGGCCGCGGGCAGCGCCGCCACGTCCGACACCCGGACCCGGCGGTCGTTGCTGTATGTCCCGTCGCCCCGCAGCGCCCGGTACATTTGGCCGAGTACCGGGATGTAGACGACCCCGCCGATCTGCTCACCCTTGTACTCGAGGCCGACCAGGGTGGCCCAGATCGGGACGTGGCGGATGAACGACTTGGTGCCGTCGATCGGGTCGATGACCCACCGGAACCCGGACGTGCCCGGCTGGTCGCCGTACTCCTCGCCGAGGAACCCGTCGGCCGGGAAGTGCTCGGCGACGGCCGCCCGGATGAGTTCTTCGCCCTTCTTGTCGGCGACCGTCACCGGGCTGCTGTCGGCCTTGTGCTCGACCGCGAACTCGCCCTCGTAGTAGCCCCGGGCCAGGTCGCCGGCGGCCCGGGCGGCGGAGACGGCGACCTCGTAACGCGACTTCCAATCGGGGTGCATAAACGTCCTCGGGAGGCAAACACTCCGGGCGGACCGCG
>JAIEQO010000813.1 GCA_019747655.1 Gemmataceae bacterium
CTACCCCCGGCCACCGCCCCGGCGGCCGCCCCGGTGCCAGCCGCCCCCGCCCCGGGCGAGCCCGACGGCTACTCCCGGGTGCGAGACCTCGGGTATAGCCCGGAGCCGGAGTCCCGGCTGGCCGAGCTGGCCGAGGACTACCGCCGGCCGCCGGCCCCGCCGCCCCGGTTCGGCCCCACCCCGATCGACCAGGTCGGAATCCTGCAGCGGCTGATCGGCTCGAACCGGCTGTTCGAGGACCACGGCATCCGCACCTACGGGTGGTTCGAGGGCGGGTACACCGGGGCGTCCGGTAGCCCCGGGCTGCTCACCACCCAGACCCGGCTGAACCGGTACGGGGACGAGTTCCTGGCCAACGAACTCGGGCTGGTGGTCATCAAGCCGCTCGACCAGGACAAGCTCGACTGGGGCTTCCACGTCCGGTACTACGCCGGGGCCAACGCCGTCCCCGGCCAGCCGAAGGGCGGGATCGACGACCCGCCGGGCAACAGCCGGTTCAGCCAGGACTTCCGCGACCTGTACCTGTCCGCCCACCTGCCGATCCTGACCGAGGGCGGGGTGAACGTGAAGGTCGGGCGGATGAACAGCATCATCGGGTGGAACGGGTATCTCGCCCCGTGGCGGCCGACCTACTCGAACGACTACCAGTTCTTCTACTCCCAGGACGGGGCGTTCACCGGGTTCCTCACCCAGCTCGTGGTGAGCGACCAGTTGAACGTCTGGAACGGCATGACGTTCGGGGCCAACACCTTCTTCACCAAGCGGAGCGAGGACTCGATCTGCTACATCGGCCAGGTGAACTACTGGCTGACCCGGGAGAAGCAGACCCTCTTGACCGCGTCGACGTACATCGGCCCGAACGCCATCTTCGCCGCCCCCGGCCTGGCCGGCGACTTCGTCAGCATGGTCGAGGCGCGGGTCGTCCATACCTGGAACGAGCGGTTCACCCAGGTCGTCCAGTCGAACTTCGGGTGGGACCAGAACACCCCGGTCGGGACCGGCTCCTGGTTCGGGGTGTACTCCCAGGGCATCGTCCACCTGACGACCGACTGGGACTTCTTCGGCCGGGGCGAGTGGTTCCGGGACGTGCGGGGCACCCGGACCGGGTTCAACACCGACTACTCGGAGGTGACGCTCGGGCTGAACTGGCACCCGAACGCCTGGCTGGAGTTCCGCCCGGAGGTCCGGGGCGACTTCGCCGGCGTCCCGGCGTTCGGGACCAAGACGCTGTCCCGCGAGCAGGCGACGGCGGCCGTCAGCTTCCTGGTGAAATTCTGACAGAGCCAGATGTCAGACAAGCCGCACGATGGACGCAGATGAGGGCCGATCAAGAATCATGGTTTTTGTCTTGATCGTGCCTTTTTCTGCGTCCATCGTGCGGCCCGGTTTTGACTCAGCGGCCGGCCGGCAGAGCGGAAAACCAATGGTTCGGGGCCAGTTCGGCGGACGAGAGCCACGGCGGGGCGTCCGGGCCGCCGGTCCAGCCGGCGGCCAGCCGGAAGGCGACCCGGACGAGGTCGGCCGTCACCGCCGTCGGGTGCCCGACCCACCGCACGCACGCCTCCCCGGTGTCGAGCGGAAACACCGCCCGCCGGACGGCCGGGTCGGGCTGGGGCAGCGCCGCCGGGAGCGGCCCGCCGACGAACAGGCTGCCGGCCGCGAGCTGCCCGCCGAAGTACCAGCCGACCTCCTCGGCCGACCACGGCCCGTCCCACCGGAACCGGTCGCGGTACACCAGCCGCCCGGCCCGCCGGCACTCGAAATCCTGGACGATCCGGTCGAACACGAAGCGTTCGGCGAGCGGCCCCTCGCGGTCGTACCGGCCGGCCAGCCAGATGTCGCCCCACAGCAGCCGGGCCGACGGGGCCAGCTCGGCCCGGCCCCGCTGGTAGTACCGGCAGCCCTTGTACGGGATGGCCGGGCCGGGCAGCACCACCAGGCAGGCGTCGTCCTCGACGGCGACGTTCCACTGCTGGGTGCAGAAGCTCGCCAGGGCGGGGTGGACGCGGGTGGCCGACTGGCCGGTGACGACGGCCCGGGTCCCGGGGCGGGCCGCCACCTCGATCAGGTGGGCGTCGCCGTCGAGCAGCCCGGCCGTCAGGTTGATGAGGTAGAGCAGCGCGGCCGGCTCGCGGTCGAGCGCGAACGGCGGCAACACCTTCAAGGGGATCTGCTGGTAGCAGGCCCCGAGCCGGGTCTCGGCCCCGGCCCGGACCAGCTCGACGCGGGCCCCGCCGACCCGGGCGGACGGGTGGTACGTCGACTCCCGGTCGCGGAACTCGGGCGGGGTCAGGAACTCTTGGCGTGTGACCGCAACTGGTCCTTGACCCACCCGACCACCTGGTCCACCCCCTCCTTCTGGCGGAGGCTGGTCATCAGGAACGGCCGCTCGCCCCGCATCTTCAGGCTGTCCCGCCTCATCACGTCCAGGTCCGCCCCGACGTGCGGGGCCAGGTCCGTCTTGTTGATGACGAGCAAGTCGCTGGTGCAAATCCCCGGCCCCCCCTTGCGGGGGATTTTGTCCCCCTCGGCCACGTCGATGATGAAGATGAACCGGTCGGCCAATTCGCGGGAGAACACCGCCGTCAGGTTGTCACCGCCGGACTCGACGATGACGAGTTCGAGTCCGGGAATCTGCCGCTGGAAGTTGACCACCGTGCTCAGGTTCGCGCTGGCGTCGTCCCGGATGGCGGTGTGCGGGCAGCCGCCCGTTTGCACCCCGACGATCCGCTCCAGCGGCAGCACCTCCCGCCGGGACAGGAACTCGGCGTCCTCGTGGGTGTAGATGTCGTTGGTCACGACCGCCAGGTTGACCGCCGGCCACAGGGCTCGGCACAGGGTCTCGACCAGGGCCGTCTTGCCCGACCCGACCGGCCCGCAGATGCCCAGGGTGAACACCGACCGCTTCGGCCCGGCGTACCGGGCCGGGCCGGCCCCGCCCATGTAGTCGTGGGTGTGGTGGGGGTTGTTCGGGTCCTTGTGGAACGCGACGCCCGGCCGCCGGCCGACCGCGTCAGGATCGGAACATCCGGGCGTAAAGACGAGTTTGTTCATCGCAGAGGACCTCGTATGCGGGGCAGCCGGCCCCGGCCGTTTCGGGCTCGCGGGCGAGCACGTCCGCCGCCACGTCCGTGATGTCGTCGTGCAGGTACGCCATCACCTGCTGGCCGTGGGTGTGGCCGACCGGGATGGCCCGGACCCCGGCGCCGACCATCCCGAGCGTGGCCTGGTGGAGGTACGCCGTCAGCACCTCCTCGGGCGACCCGCCGGCCGCCGCCCCGACCAGCCCGAAGGCGACCGGGTGGTGCCACCCGGGGTGGCCCTCCGGGACAGCCCGGAGGATTGGGGCGAGGCCGGCCGCCGCCCACGCCCACGTCGCGCCGAGGGCCAGCAGTTGCTCGCCCATCTCCCGGCTGGCCCGGCGGGTCGAGGGCGGCACGACCGACGCCTCGGCCAGCTCGTTCAGGGCGAGCAGGTCGGCTACGTCCTCGGCCGGCGCCGCCCGGCAGGCGGACGCGACCAGCACCCCTTCGAGCGGCCCGAGGGAGTGGCGGAGCCAGTGCCGGGCCCACCGCTCCAGCGCCTCCGGGTCGTTCACCCGCCCGCCGGCGATGGCCGCCTCCAGCCCCCACGAATGGGTGTACCCGCTGATCGGCAGGGCCGAGTCGGATATCTGGAGCAGGCGGACGTTCATCGGCACCGTTCGGGCGAGCGGGGGGCGTGAGCCCCCTGATGGGTCAAGGATCAGGGGGCTCACGCCCCCCGCTCGCCAGGATCAAAACAGGAAGTACCGCTGGGTCATCGGCAGCGTCTTGAGCGGCTCGCTGCCGACCTTCTCCCCGTCGACCGTCACCTGGTACGTGTCGGCGTCGACCTTGATGTCCGGGGTCGCCTCGTTCCGGATCATGTCCTTCTTGCCGATCGTCCGGCAGCCCTTGACCGCCACCAGCTCGCGGTGCAGGCCGTACCGCTCGCCGATCCCGGCGTCCAGCGCCGCCTTCGACACGAACGAGATGCAGGACTTCTGGAGGGCCCGGCCGTAGGCGGCGAACTGCGGCCGCATGTACACCGGCTGGGGGGTGGCGATGCTGGCGTTCGGGTCGCCCATCTGGGCGTTCACAAGCAGCCCGCCCTTGAGGACCAGGAACGGCTTGATCCCGAAGGACGCCGGCTCGTAGATGACCAGGTCCGCGAGCTTGCCCGGCTCGATGCTCCCGACGTGGTCGGCGATCCCGTGGGCGATGGCCGGGTTGATCGTGTACTTGGCCACGTACCGCTTGACCCGCTCGTTGTCGTTGCGGGACGAGTCGCTCTTCATCGGGCCGTACTGGACCTTCATCTTGTGGGCCGTCTGCCAGGTCCGGACGATGGCCTCGCCGATCCGGCCCATCGCCTGCGAGTCGCTCGACATGATGCTGATGATGCCGCGGTCGTGGAAGATGTCCTCGGCCCCGATCGTCTCGGCCCGGATGCGGCTCTCGGCGAACGCCACGTCCTCCGGGATCGACCGGGACAGGTGGTGGCAGACCATCAGCATGTCCAGGTGCTCGTCGATCGTGTTGACGGTGAACGGCCGGGTCGGGTTGGTGCTCCCGGGCAGGACGTTCGGCTGGCCGGCGATCGAGATGATGTCCGGGGCGTGCCCGCCGCCGGCCCCCTCGGTGTGGAAGCTGTGGATCACCCGGCCCTTGAACGCGGCGATGGTGTCGGCCAGGAACCCGCACTCGTTCAGGGTGTCGGTGTGGATGGCCACCTGGATGTCGTACTCGTCGGCCACCGTCAGGCTGGTGTCGATGACCGACAGGGTGGTGCCCCAGTCCTCGTGCAGCTTCAGCCCGCAGGCCCCGGCCCGGATCATGTCCTCCAGCGGCTTCTTCAGGGCGGCGTTCCCCTTACCCAGGATGCCGACGTTGATCGGCAGCCCCTCGAACGCCTGGAGCATCCGCATGATGTTCCAGGCGCCCGGGGTGCAGGTGGTGGCCCACGTCCCGGTGGCCGACCCGGTCCCGCCGCCGATGAGGGTGGTGATGCCGGACGCCAGGGCCACCTCGATCTGCTGCGGGCAGATGAAGTGGATGTGGGTGTCGATCCCGCCGGCGGTGACGATCTTCCCCTCCCCGGCGATGATCTCGGTGGCCGGGCCGATCACCAGCCGGGGGTCGACCCCGCACTGGGTGAGCGGGTTCCCGGACTTGCCGACGGCGATGATCCGCCCGTCCTTGATCCCGATGTCCCCCTTGACGATCCCCCAGTGGTCGATGATGACGGCGTTGGTGATGACCAGGTCGCAGTGGCTGGGGTTGTTCGGGTACTCGACCGAGCACTGGTCCTGGCCGTCGCGGATCGACTTGCCGCCGCCGAAGATCGACTCCTCGCCGTAATCCCCGTAGTGCTCCTCGACCTCGATGACGAGTTCGGTGTCGGCCAGCCGGATGCGGTCGCCCTTGGTCGGGCCGTACTTCTTGGCGTAGGCCGCCCGGGAGAGTTTGACGCTCATGGGGTCGCCGCCGTGGGGTGTTCGGGGTTCGCCGGGGGGAGGTCGTGTTAGCTCGGCTTGTGGCCGTACTTCTGGTCCAGGCACCGCTTGATGCTGGCCTCCCGGGTGTACGGGTCGTCGAGCCGGCCGTCGACCAGGTCGTTGAACCCGTACACCACCCGGGCCCCGCCGTAGGGGATCAGGTTGACCGTCTTGGTGTCCCCCGGCTCGAACCGGACGGACGTGCCGCTGGGCAGGTCGAGCCGGGTCCCGTAGGCCTTGGCCCGGTCGAACACCAGGGCCTTGTTCGTCTCGAAGAAGTGGTAGTGGGCCCCGACCTGGATCGGCCGGTCGCCGGTGTTGGTCACGCTCAGGGTGACCACCTTCCGGCCGGGGTTCAGCTCGATGTCCGGCCCGTCGAAGATGTACTCGCCCGGCACCATGAGTCGGTCTCCCGTGGGTGGTTGGGGTCGGCCGGCGAAGGCGTTTTCGGGGCGGTGTAGCGGGTGTCTGGGAGCGGCTCTAGCGGATCGGCTCGTGGACGGTCACCAGCTTGCTCCCGTCCGGGAAGGTCGGCTCGACCTGGATCATCCCGATCATCTCCGGGACGCCCTCCATCACGTCGGCCTTTTTGAGGATTTCCCGCCCGGCCGCCATGATCTCGGCCACCGTCTTCCCGTCCCGGGCCATCTCCATCAGCTCGGCCGTGATGAGCGCGATCGACTCCGGGTGGTTCAGCTTCAGGCCCCGCTTCTTGCGGTCCCGGGCCACCTGGGCGGCCACGTAGATCAAGAGCTTGTCGCGCTCCTGTGGGGAGAGGTTCATCGCCGGGGCTCCGGGGTCGGGTGATCGGGGGGTCAGTCTCGGTAGGGCCGGCTGTGCCGGCCGGCCGGCACAGCCGGCCCTACTCCGGGGTGGTCGGGTTAAGGGACGGCGGTCCGGTTCTTGCCCAGCAGCCGGGCCTCGACCCAGCCGAGGGCCAGGACCGCCCAGGTGGCCAGGACGAACGGGGCGGTCAGGGCCGGCAGCCCGACCCGCGGGAACGACTCGGTGATCGGGACCGACAGGATCATCCCCAGGGCCGGGGCGATCACCGACCGCCGCCACAGGAACAGGGCGACCGCCGCCAGCGTGGCGTTGTACCCGAACAGCCCGAGCCGGATGATCTCCCAGTGGTCCCGCTCGACCAGCCGCTCCGGGTCGAGCGACCGGACGGCCGCGTCCACGTGGTACCCGGCCACCAGCATCCCGACCAGCGACCCGACCAGCACCCAGGCGGCGTGCTCCCGGTTGCTGACCGCGATCCCGGCCAGGAACAGCACCCCGGTCCACAGGCTGGCCTGGAACATCACCTGGCCGATGCCGTGGGCCGTCGACTCGACCGCGAACGGCAGGGCCGGGTTCGGCAGCAGGGCCGGGGCGGACGGGTCCGAGGCGACCGCCCCCAGGGCCCTGCCGAGGAAGTACACGGCCCAGGTGGTGACGATGAACGGGGCGGTGTACGTCGGGAACGGCAGGTAGCCACGCATCCCCCGGGTGACGGCGGCCGCGGCCGCCGACCCGGCGAGCATCAGCCCGACGCTGACGGCGTCCGGCTGGAAGAAGAAGAAGCTGGCCATCCCGACCAGGGCCGAGTTGAACCCGTAGATGCCGGCCCGGACCTCGCCCGCGTCGAACTTCAGCCCCCGGGCGACGGCCGCCCCGACGGCCGACCCGACCACCCCGCCGAGGGCGATCAGCGGCACCCCGGCGGCAATGCCGAGGGTGATCAGCAGCCCGGTCAGGGCGTGCTCCTGGAAGAACACCTGCCCGACCCCGCGGAGCACGACCAGCACCGGCTCCGGGACGCCGACGGCGGCCGGCGGCGGGGCGACCTGGGTGGCGCTCATGCGAAGCCCCCGGGCGAGGGGTCGGGGTGGGGTCGCGGGTGGGGCTATCTTGACGGCCTCCGAAAAGCCGTCAAGATCAGTTTGCAGAAATTTCATATGACCATTTTGCAATCAGGTCATACGAGAAAATTCAGCGGCCGACCGCTGGGTCACTTCGCCGGGTCGAACGGCAGGGCCGACTTGTGGACGCACAGCCGGAGCTTGCCGTCCTTGCACCGGCGGAAGACGAACGTCTTGTCGACCATCACCTCGTTCCCCTTGGCGTCGGTCACGTAGACGTTCCCCATGGTGATGGCGACGTCGCCGTGGATCTGGATGCCGTTCTCGGCCGCGTTATTGTCGTACCGGGCCTTGACCCACTTCTTCAGGGCGAACCCGGCGTCGTTCGGGAACGCCGGGTCTCCGCCGACGAAGTACGACAGGGCCCCGGCCCGGGTCGGCCGGAAGGTGTCCTTCCCGGACGCCAGGGTCGGCTTGAAGAAGACCTTCCCCTCGGCGTAGTCGTAGGCCGCGTCGATCACCTCCCCGGCCACCTTCTTGTAGTCGCCGCCGTCGGCGTACACCTGGCCGATCTTGACCAGCCCGTCGCACCACGCCTGCTGGGCGGCGTTCACCTCGGCCTCGGTGATCGGCTTGGCGTTGGCGGCGTTGGCGGCGTTGGCCGGCTCGATGGCCGGGGCGGCCTCCGGCGGGGCGAACCCGACCGCCAGGGCGACCAGAAGGGCGGATGCCGTGAGCATGATCGGGGACCTCTCGGGGTGTACGTCGGCGGACCGGACCGGTCCGCGAGCGGCCGGCTCGGGGCGGTGGGCGATGGTACGGTCGGACTGAACGCCGAAGCGTAGACGGCGTGAACGCCGTTGCTCGCGGACTGGGAACTGGGCTGCTTAGTGCCTCAGTGTTAGCGGGGTACACGGGCCGGTCAAGTGAATTCCGGCGAATTTCTGAGCGATTCGGGATGCCGAATGTGATGCGGTTCCGGAGAACGGTCGGTCAGAAGTAGAGCTGGGCCCGGACCCAGAGCAGGTCGGCCGACTTCTGGAGCCGGCCCGGCCGGTACTGGACCGGGTCGCCGAACTCGGCGTGCAGCCAGAACAGGTAGAACTTGACGTACTCGTTCCAGTACCAGTTGACCCCGAGTTCGGTGGTGGTGGCCGAGTTCGACCAGACCGACCGGTCGGCCAGCCCGGCGGTGAACACGTCCTCCCCGAGCCGCAGCCGGCTGACCCGGGCCGTCGGCTCCCACGCCCCGAAGCCCCGCCGCTGGCCCCGGGCGGTCGGGATCAGCGGCCGCAGCGGCACCACCCGGGTCCGCCGCTCGACCTCCTCGCCGGTCAGGAAATACCCGACGGAGGTGTAGAACCCGCCGAACGGCACCCGGGTCTCGTCCGCCCGGCCGGGCGGGGTGTAGCCCCCATACCCGCATTGCCACTCGCCGATGAGCGACAGGCCCTTGACGAAGTAGGCGGCGTGGACCGACCCGAGGACTCGGTCGCCCTTCTCCCGGACCCCGGGGTTGAGGATCAGGAACGGGACGGTGGCGGCCCCGGGGATGTTGGCGTCGGGCGACCCCGCCCCGACCCGGAACGCGACCGGGACCGGCGACTGGTCCTGCCGGCCGACGGCCACCGAGGTGCCGACGTTCAGGAACCGGGCGGCCGGGACCGCCTCCTGGTTCTGGAACGGCCGGGCGTTCACGTACCCGACGAAGTCGAGGGCGTTGTCCGGGCTCTCGAACGAGTTCCGGGACCCGTTGAACGCCCCGGCCGCGTAGTCCAGCCGCTGGTCGAACAGGTAGCCCCAGGCCATCGCCCCGATCTGCCGGTTCGGGCTCAGGTTGGTCACGAACAGCGACCGCTCGGGGGTCAACAGCCAGTAGTTCGAGACGGCGTACTGGTCGTAGCTGAACGGGGTGAAGGCCCGGCCGATGCGGACCTGGAACCGGTCGTCCAGGTGGAAGTTCAGGAAGGCGTTGAGCAGGTTGATCCCGCCCAGCCCGCGGTTGAGGGCCAGCTCGTACTCGACCGGCTTGGTGATGTGGCCGCTGAAGAAGAACCGCTGGCGGGGGAGGAAGAACCCGCTGTTGGCCGGGAGCTGGTCGTCCGGCGACCACGCCCGCCCCTCGATCTGCGACTCGTAGTGGATGGTGAGCTGGAACCGCTCGTCCTCGCTCTCCAGCCGGAAGCCCGGGCCGAAGCTGGCCCGGAGCGGGAACCGCCCCTTCTTCGGGGCGGCGGTGGTCTCCGGGAAGCCGGGTGGCGGGGTGAACGGGGCGAACTGGCCCTCGGTGTAGTCGGGAACGGGCGACTCGGCCTCGCCCGCCGCGAGGTCGACGCCGTCGGCCGGCGGGTCGGACCGGCCGAGCAGCCGGCCGGCCGGGTCGTCCCGGTCGCGGGTCAGCCGCTCGATCTCGCCGGCGAGCTGCCGGTTCATCGCCTCCAGGGCCCGGAGGCGGTCCTCGACGCCGGCCGGCGGCGGCAGGGCCTCCTGGCCGCGGGCGGCCGGGGCGAGCAGCAGCCACGCCAGCCCGGCGAAGACGGCCGGGAGTATGGGGCGTGGAGGCCGTGGTCGCATGGGGCGTCGGCCCCGCGTGGTGGCGGGACGCCTTGATCCGGTTCCGGGCGGACGTAGGATGCCGGTCGCATAATCCGGCGTCCGAGCCCGGTCAAGGGCGATCGCTTCCCGGTGGCACAGGCATTCCTGCCTGTGTGAGCTGGCCAGCACAGGCAGGAATGCCTGTGCCACCGTGCTAATCCACTCCCCCACGGCGGGCCGTCATGAGCGTACCCCCCGGCCCCGGGTTCTGGCGGGAGGCGGCCGCCCTGAGCGGGTCGGTCGCCCCGCGGGTGCTGCCGCGGGTGGCGGTGTTCGGGCTGCTGGCCGCCGGGCTGACCGGGGCGTTCTGGCTGGTCGAGCGGGAGTTCGACATCCGGCTCGGGCTGGACGTGACCCCGCACGAGCTGTCGGGGGTGGCCCTCGGCCTCCTGCTGGTGGCCCGGACGAACGCCGGGTACGACCGGTGGTGGGAGGCCCGGAAGCTGTGGGGCGGGTTCGTCGACAAGACCCGGAACCTGGCGGTCGCGGCCCTGGGGTACGGGCCGGCCGACCCGGGCTGGCGGGGCCGGGTCGTGCGGTGGACGGCGGCCTACATGTACCTGGCCCGGGACCAGCTCCGGAGACTACCGCCGGGGCCGGAGGTGGCCGCCCTGCTCGGCCCGGAGGAGGCCGGCCGGGCGGCGGCGGCCGACCACCTGCCGGTGTACGCGGCGGCCCGGATCGCGGCCCTCGTCCGGGAGGCCCGGGACCGGCTCGGGATGGACGGGTTCACGTTCCTGCGGGTGGACGACGAGCGGGCCCGGCTGGTCGAGTGCTACGGCGGGTGCGAGCGGATCGTGAACACCCCGCTGCCGGCCGTCTACTCGGTCAAGGTCCGGCACTTCATCGCCCTGTTCCTGCTGACCCTTCCGCTGGCGCTGTTGCACCGGCTCGGGGGCGACTGGCTGGTGCCGGTGGTGACGATGTTCATCGCCTACCCGCTGGTCTCGCTCGACCAGATCGGGGTGGAACTGGAGAACCCGTTCGCCGCCGCCAACCTGAGCCACCTGCCGCTGGACGGCCTGGCCGGGACGATCGAGCGGAACCTGTTGGCGCTGTTGAAGGAGGACGGCGGGAAGCGGGACGGGTAGCGTCGGTCACACCGCCACCTCCGAACCGGGGCTCGGGTCGGCCGCGACGGGGGTGGACGTGCCGGCCCGGGCCGGGTTCAGAGCCGGAACTTGACCCTTCGGCCTGCCCCGGTCGGACCCGCCGGGGTCGCGGGGTCGTGCATCGGGTTGTGGTGCCCGCGGCCCCCCCGGGCAGGGGCGCGGGGTGCGGGGGGGCGCCCGCCCCCCCAACCCACACACC
>JAIEQO010000639.1 GCA_019747655.1 Gemmataceae bacterium
GCCCTCCCGGCCCGGGGGTCGTGGCGGCGGCCGGTGGCGGCCGCCACCGCGGGCGGGCTCGCCCTGCTCGCGGTGCTGATCGCCGTCGCGTTCGGGGAGTGGCGGACCCGACGGGTGGCCGGGGCCGAGCAGGTGGTCGCCGACCTCGGGCTGCGGCTGATCGGCACCGTCCCGGCGTTCCCGTCCCGGGCCAAGCTCGCCGCCGCCGGCGGGTCCGGCGACGCGGACTGGCGGTTCGCCCTGAACGAGGCGGTCAACTCGACCCGGACGATGCTCCTGCACGCCGCCCGCAACCACGGGATGCAGGTGGTGATGGTGACCAGCGCCACCCAGGGGGAAGGGAAGACCTCCTTGGCCGGGCAGCTCGCCGCCAGCATGGCCGGGAGCGGGATGCGGACGCTGTTGGTCGACTGCGACCTGCGGAACCCGTCGGTCCACACGCTCTTCGACCTGGGCGAGCCGGCCGCCGGGGTCGGGGAGGTGTTGTGCCAGGAGGCGGACCCGGCCGACGCCGTCGTGCCGACCGCCATCCCGAACCTGTGGGCGGTCCCGGCCGGCCGGTGCTCGGCCCGGGTGGTGGCGGCGGTCGCCCAGGGGCGGCCGCTGGAGGACCTGTTCAACCGGCTCCGGGGCCAGTTCGACTTCATCCTGGTCGACTCCTGCCCGGTCCTGCCGGTGGCCGACGCCCTCCTGGTCGGCCAGCACGTCGACGGGGTGGTGTTCGCGGTCATGCAGGACGTCAGCCAGGTGCCCCAGGTGCGGGTGGCGTCGGACCGGCTGGCCCAGCTCAACGTCCCGCTGTTGGGGGCGGTGGTGAACGGGGTCCGGCCCGGCCCCGGCTACCACGCCTACGGGTACAACTACGTCAAGCAGCTCCCGGCCTGACCGGGGCCGTCGGGCGGTCCCCCGATTTCGGCCCACATCCGGAATTCACGGTCCGAACGGCCGCCCCGCCGGCTAAACTGGGCGGGCGGGGTTGCGGTTCGGGGCGGTGTGTGTCCGGAGGGTTACACACAGCTTTGCCCCGGCCACAATCCCCGCACCGGCCCGAAGTTTTTCCCGGTTTATGCCTTGCATACGGGTTGGGCGACCCCTACCCTGGTCTCCAACGACCCGGCCGGGACCGCCGGCCCGGTCGTGCTTGCGGGCATCCGCCTTGTGCTGCCCTTGTGCTACTGAGCTGCGGCTACCGCCGCCGCCGGGTTCGCCCCCCGCGTGGCGTCGGCCGCCCAGACCGGCTTCCCGCCCCTGAAGCCAAAACGGAGTGACATGAGCACCGTGCTGAGCACCACCGAGACCGAGACCGAGACCGCGACGCCCACAGCCGTAACCGTTGACCGCGAGCCCTGGCCGGAGATCGACCGGCTGGCCCCCGAGGCCGAGGTGGCCCTGGCCGTCGACCCGTCGTGGTACGCGGCCGGGAAGGTGTTGCTGGACTACACGGTGGCGGCCCTGATGCTGCCCATAGCCCTGCCGTTGATGGGGCTGGCCGCGCTGGCCGTCAAGTTGTCCTCTACCGGGCCGGTGTTTTACACCCAGACCCGGCTCGGGCTGAACGGCCGGCCGTACCGCATCTACAAGATCCGGTCGATGCACCACAACGTCGAGGCCCGGTCCGGCATCCAGTGGGCCAAGGAGAACGACCCGCGGGTGTTCACCGTCGGCAAGGTCCTCCGCAAGACCCACCTGGACGAGCTGCCCCAACTGTTCAACGTGCTGATGGGGCACATGAGCCTGGTCGGCCCGCGGCCGGAGCGGCCGGAGGTGATCGACTCGAAGGGGCTGGAGCGGGTGGTCCCGGGGTACCGGCACCGGACCCGGGTGAAGCCGGGCGTAACCGGGCTGGCCCAGCTCCAACTGCCGCCGGACAGCGACCTCACCAGCGTCCGGTACAAGGTCGTGTACGACCTGTACTACGTCGGCAACCAGGGCCTGGCGATGGACCTGCGGCTGATCCTGGCGACGGCGGCGAAGGCGGCCGGGCTCAAGCCGTGGCTGATCCGCCGGCTGTTCCTCCTGCCGAGCCGGCGGACGGTCGCCGCGACGTTCCGGCGGAACGTCGCGGCCCCGGAAGAGTTCTTCCTGGGCGAGCTGCAACCGGCCTGACCCAAGCTGATCTGACCGCTCAACCCTCTCCCCCGGGCCCGGCATGCGTGGCATGCCGGGCCCGGTCGTTTTCCCGGCCGGCGGCCGTTACCGGCCGTAAGGGCGGACGGTGTTCACCGTAACGACCCGGGCGACCTTGTCGACGTGAAAGAAGACGGCCAGCCGGAACACACAGGTGATCCGGTTCCCGCCGTCGCGGGACTCACCGACGCCGTGGGGGTCGGACCGGAGCCGGGCGTTCAGGGCCTCGACCTCCCGGGCCAACCGGTCCCGGTCTTCGGGTCCGAGGTCGACGTACACGTCGGTCATCAGGTCGAGGGCAATGTCCCGCCAGATCAGCGCCCACATTGGTCGATCTCCCGGAGCCGGGCCATGACCTGTTCCGGGGTGTACCAGACGGCGTTCGGGTCGGTCCGGAGCCGTTCCAACTCCTCGGTGGTGGGCTCGTTCTCGATGACCGGCCTCTCGACGGCCAAGGGGACGAACTTGCCGAGCAGCCCGTCCGGGCCGTACACCCAACCGGTTTCGCGGGCGGCCGCCATCTGGGCGGCGGTCTGCGGGTCGGTGATGTCGATGGACATGGGATCCTCCTTCGAGCTTCGCTCTCATCCTACCACCGGCCGGCCGGCGACGACAACCGGCTACCGCTTGGCCGGCCGGGCCAGCTCCCGCTCGGTGGCCGCCCGGACGACCTCGCGGAAGAGCAGCCGCGACAGCGGCCCGAGCTCCTGGTCGGCCCGAACGAACTCGCCGTCGCGTCGGACCGGCAGCCGGAGGACGCCGGCCAGTTGGGCGGCCGCGTGGTCGCGGACTTCGGTCCAGTTCCAGTCATCGACCTCATGGGCCTCCGCGGTCCGGTCGTCCAGGAGCCCGGCCAAGAGCCGCACCCGCTCCCGGCGGACGGGGTCCGGGCGGTCCGGCGGGTCGAGCCGCCCCGCGGTCGAGAGCAGACTCATCCGCAGGTCGAACGAGCCCGCCCGCGCCAGGTCGGCGAGCGCGTCCCAGCAGGCCGGATCACCCGACCGCTCGACCAGCGGGAAGACTTCGTACGGGTCGTTGAACCAGAGGCACACCGCCTGCCCGTCCCGTAGCCAGTGCAGGGTTGCCGCCAGGAGCTTCCGGAAGCGGGGCGGGTCGACCTCGGCAAGTCCTCGCAACGCGAAGACCCGGTGCCCGATGTCGTCGTGCCCGGCCCCCTCCTCGAACAAGGCCACTTTCTGCTCCCGGGTGAGCTTGCTCGCAAGGACCTCCTCGATGAGGTCGCCGATGAGGAACGTCGGGGGCTTGGCCAGGACCGCGCGGTAGACGGCCGGCAGCCGGGCCGGGTACTTGGCGCCGAGGACCCGGGCGGCCAATTGTTCCGTTCGCCCGAGGGGCCCCCGGTCCTTCTTCGGAAGGACGTGTTCGAGTAGCCACCGCTCCTCCCCGACCTCTTTCGCAGCCGCGAACCACTTCCGCGCTTCGTCCGGGTTGAGCCGATCCCCGCGGAGGTCGAAGTATCCACCCCCGATCGTCTCGCCCGACAGGTCGTACAGCAGCCGGCTGCACAGGTGGCCGATGGTCAGCGTGTAGGGCCGGAAGTTGTTGAAGCCGGGGAAAATCGCCCGGGAAGTCCGGTCGTCCCGGAGATGAGCGATCAGGGCCGGGACGGCGTCGAACCCCCGCTCGGCGAGCCGCCAGTACGGCTCTTTACCAGCCGGGTCCGGGGGCCCGTAGGGGTCGTCTCGGTACTCGGTCAGGCCGTCGATCAGGGCCTCGATGGTGCCCGCCGGCGCGGCCCGGCGGGGGGCGATGACCTTGAGACGACTGGTCAGCCACCCCGCGGCCGCCGCCCACGGGCCTTCCTTGTCGTCGATCAGCTTGCGGAGGTGCCGGTCCGCCCCGTCCGAGTCGGAGTTTCGGCTGGTCAGCCGGCCGTACCACAGGTAAAAGGCTCGGTCTCGCAACTCCTCGAAGATCGGGTACTCTTCCTTCGGGTCGCCGCTCTCTTCGGCCCGGAAGTACCTCAGCTTCCGGGCGTGGGCGTAGAGCCGGTTTGCCACCTCGCCCCAGCCCCGCAACCGACAGGCCACGGCCATATCGAGGCATTGCTCGTCGCCCATCGAGACCAGGCGGAGGGCGTCGAGGGTCGGCTCGGCCGACTCGACCGTCCACGGGTCGAACCACTGTTCGGCCCAGAACTCGTTAGCACCGACCCAATACCGCGGGTCGGCCCCCGGCCACGGCGGGGGGAGCCGGAAGGCGAGGAGGTAGGTGAGCCGCGGCCCGTCCGTGTCGTCCCCCGACCTCCGCCACAACGGGATGCGGACGAGCGGGGCGTCGCGGGGCGGCAGCGGCAGGCCGAGCCGCTTGTACTCTCTGACGACCTCGTTCAGGCTCGGGTACGGCGGCGGGGCGAGCGGCGGCCGCCCGGGGACGTGCCCGAAGCCGACCACCAGCGCCCCGTAGAGCACGACGGACAGATTCCCTGCCACCATCGCCGACTCCCGTGCGAGGAGGTTCGTCGTCGAGTTTACCGCCGGTCCGCCAGCGGTCGCAACTCCTCGGCCCTGCGCGAGTCGGTCTTGCCGTCACCCATCGCTTTCGCCCGGCGGCACAAATCGCCCGGGTTTCCGCCCCGATTTCCAACCCGGCTCGCGCCGGCCGGTTGCCCCCCGGCCGATCGTAAACTTTCCTTTCCCTACTGTCCGGCCGCCCGACGCCCGGCGCTCGGGGAGGCTTACCCTCCCCGCCGCCCCGGACCGCCCGCCCAAGAGCCCACCGCATGCCCGCCCCCGCCGCCCGCCGGCTCGTCCTCGCCGCCGCCGACCCCAAGCTCACCCCGGCCGTCCAGGCCCACCTCCTCCGGGCCGCCCAGGTCGCCCCCCCGGTCGTCCGGCTCGACGAGGTCCACGACCTCCTGACTCCCGAGGCCGACGGGACCGTCCTGCTGATCGCCGCCAGCCCGGCCGACGCCGACCCGATCGAGGCCGTCGTCCGCGAGGCCCGGGTCCAGGAGCTGCCGGCCCGCTTCGCCGTCCTGGAGTGCGAGGGCTTCCTCGGCCGCCGCCGGCTCGACCACCTCGACCCGTACCTGGCCGGCCGGTGGGCCTGGCCGCACCAGGCGACCGACCTCGCCGTGTGGGCCCGCCGGGCGGCCACCACCGAAGGGCCGAGCTTCCCCGACCCGGCCACCGAGACGGCCGAGGAGACGATCCGCCGCCGGCTGGCCGCCCAGACCCCCAGCCTGCTCGGCCTGAGCGAGCAGCTCGGCATCGCCGCCGCCCACGACGTGACCGTGCTCATCGAGGGCGAGACCGGGACCGGCAAGACCTTCCTGGCCAAGCTCGTCCACGACTGCTCGGCCCGGAAGAACAGCCGGTTCCTGGCCGTCGCCTGCGGGGCCCTGTCCGGCAACCTGATCGCCGCCGAGTTCTTCGGTAACGTCAAGGGGGCGTTCACCGGGGCCGACGCGGCCAAGGTCGGCAAGTTCGCGGCCGCCGGCCAGGGGACCATCCTGCTCGACGAGATCGACACCCTCGGGCTCGACCAACAGGCGAATCTCTTGCGGGTGATCGAGACCGGGGAGTACGAGCCGGTCGGCGGGACCGAGACCCAGGTCTGCCGGGCCCGGATCGTGGCGGCCAGCAACTGGGACCTGGCCGACGCCGTCGACCGCGGCACCTTCCGCCGCGACCTGTACTACCGGCTGCACGTCCTCAGCTTCCACCTGCCGCCGCTGCGGCACCGCCCCGAGGACGTCGGCCGGCTGGCCCGGGGGATGGTCGCCCGGTACGGGACGAAGTTCGGCAAGCGGCTGTACCGGGTCTGCCCGGACGCCGTCCGGGCGCTAGAGGCGTTCCCCTGGCCCGGCAACATCCGGCAGCTCGAGAACGTCGTCCAGCAGGCCGTCCTGACCGGCACCGGGGACGAGCTGAAGGCCCACCACCTGCCGCCGCTGGCCGGCCCGGCGGCGATCACCCGGACCCCGGTGGCGGTCGGGTTCAGCGGGACCCTGCGGGAGACCCGGGCGGCGGTCGAGCGGGCGAACATCCTGCGGGCCCTGGAGAAGGCCGGGCAGAGCCGGACCCGGGCGGCCCGGCTGCTCGGGATCAGCCGGGTGACGCTGTACAAGAAGATGGACCGGTACGGCCTCCTGATCCGCAAGCCGGAGCGCGAGCCGGTCGCGGTCGCCGCGGCCCCGGCCGACGACCTCGCCCTGCCGGCCGAGATCGGCTGACGCGGCCGCCCCCGGGCGGTATCCTGTTCTCCGCCCGAACCCCTACGCCCTCGGAGACGCGGCATGTGCGGGATCGTCGGGTTCACCGGCCGGCGGGAGGCCGCCCCCGTCCTGCTCCAGGGGCTCGCCCGGCTGGAGTACCGCGGGTACGACAGCGCCGGCCTCGTCACCGGGACCGGGGCCGAGCTGCACCTCCGCAAGAAGGCCGGCCGGCTGGCCGAGCTGGCCAAGGAGGTCGCCGCCCGCCCGGCCGCCGGCACGTTCGGCATCAGCCACACCCGCTGGGCCACCCACGGCGGGGCCACCGACCGTAACGCCCACCCGCACACCGACACGTCCGGCGACATCGCCCTCGTCCATAACGGCGTCATCGAGAATTACGCCGCCCTCAAGCACCAGCTCCAGGAAGACGGCGTCGTGTTCCGGTCGGACACCGACACCGAGGTCCTGGCCCACCTCGTCGGCCACTACTACGACGGCGACCTGCTCGAAGCCGTCAAGAACGCCCTGGCCCTGGTGAAGGGGACCTACGGGATCGCGGTCGTCAGCCGCAAGGAGCCGGGGGTGCTGGTCGGGGCCCGGCTGGGCAGCCCGCTGGTGCTCGGGATCGGCCCGGACGGGAACTACCTGGCGTCCGACGCCTCGGCCCTGGCCGGGTACGCCACGCAGGTCGTGTACCTGAGCGACCGGCAGGTCTGCCAGCTCGACCCGGAGGCGTGGGTCATCCGGAACCAGGACCTCGACACCGTCGACGCCCCGGTCCAGGACATCGGCCACTTCCTCGGCGACGGCGAGGCCGACCGCGGCGACTACCCGCACTACATGCTCAAGGAGATTTACGAGCAGCCCGAAACCCTGGCGAACGCCATGCGGGGGCGGCTGGACGAGGCCGACGCCACCGCCCACTTCGGCGGGCTGAACCTGACCAGCCAGGACCTCCGGAACGTCGACCGGATCATCCTGACCGCCTGCGGGACCAGCTACCACGCCGGGCTGGTCGGCGAGTACCTGTTCGAGGAGCTGGCCCGCATCCCGGCCGAGGTCGAGTACGCCAGCGAGTTCCGCTACCGCAACCCGCCGATCAACCGCCAGACCCTGGTGTTCGCCATCACCCAGTCCGGGGAGACGGCCGACACCCTGGCGGCCCTCCGCGAGTCGAAACGGATGGGCCACAACACCCTGGCCATCTGCAACGTGGTCGGGTCGAGCATCGCCCGGGAGGCGTGCGGCGGGGTCTACCTGCACGCCGGCCAGGAGGTCGGCGTCGCCAGCACGAAGGCGTTCACCTCCCAGGTGGCGGTGCTGGCGATGCTGGCCCTGTACTTCGGCCGGACTCGGCACCTGTCCGCGACCCAGGGGGCCCGGATCATCGAGGATTTGCAGGCGCTACCGGACATCGTCCGCAAGACGCTCGGCTGTCACGACCGGGTGAAGGAGGTGGCGGCCAAGTACCACACGGCCCGGAACTTCCTCTACCTCGGCCGGCAATACCTCTACCCGGCCGCCCTGGAGGGGGCCTTGAAGCTGAAGGAGATCAGCTACATCCACGCCGAGGGCTACCCGGCGGCCGAGATGAAGCACGGGCCGATCGCCCTGGTGGACGAGGACACCCCGAGCGTGTTCCTCTGCCCGAAGGGGGCGGTGTTCGACAAGGTGATGTCGAACATGCAGGAGATCAAGGCCCGGCGGGGGCCGGTGATCGCGGTGTGCAGCGAGGGCGACCGGGAGGTCGAGGCGGTGGCCGACGACGTGATCCCGGTCCCGGACGTGCCGGAGTACCTCCAGCCGGTCGTCACCGCCATCCCGCTGCAGCTCCTGGCCTACGAGATCGCGCTCCTGTGCGGCTGCGACGTGGACAAGCCGCGGAACCTGGCCAAGAGCGTCACCGTCGAGTAGCAGTCTTCAAGTCGTCAGGTCTTCAAGTCATCAAGTCGGCCGGTGCGGACTTGATGACATGAAGACCTGACGACATGTAGACTACGACATCGCCCGGCCGAGGTACTCCCCGTCCTCGGTCTGAACGATGATCGCCTCGCCGGCGGTGATGAACGACGGGACCTGGACGACCAGCCCGGTCTCCAGGGTGGCGGCCTTCTTCTGGGCGGCGGCCGTCGCCCCCTTGACCGACGGCTCGGTCTCCGTCACCTTCAGCGTCACCGTCTGCGGCAGCTCCATCGACAGGGCCTTGCCGTCGTAGAAGGTGATCTTCACCGGGTCGTTCTCCCGCAGGTACTTCATCATCCCGCCGACCATGTCCCCGCCGAGGGTGACCGGCTCGAACGTCTCGGCGTCGACGAACACGTAGTCGTCCCCGTCCTGGTACGAGTAGTTGTACGCCTTCGTGTCCAGGAACACGACATCCACCTTGTCGTCCGGGTGGACCCGCTCCTGGGTGATGCTGCCGGTCGTCAGGTTCTTCAGCTTCAGGTACAGGATCGCCCGCCAGTTCCCGGGGGTGTTCAGGTCCCGGTCGAGGCAGTACCAGAGCTGGTTGTTCATGTTCAGGACCATGCCCCGCCGCACGTCGATCATCTTCGTGGACGCCATCGGAAGTCCTCGCCTCGTCGGGCCGACCCGGCCCGGAAAAGGGACGCAGTCAGATACCCCTTTTTGTATCACCGCGGGCCGGGCCGGAGTAGCCCGGCCGCCGGCGGCCGCGCGGGAGGGCGAGGCTCCCGCCGAGCCGGGGTTGATCCGAGGCCCGACCGTGAGGGAGGGCTTCTTGAAGAGCCCTCCCTCACGGTCGGGCCTCGGACGGTGGGCCTCTTCCCCGCCCCCGACCCGCCGCGTACAGTGGTCGCACCGCCGCCACCACCTCGGAGGACGCCCCGTGACCGCCCGCCCCGCCGCCCTGCTGCTCGCCGCCGTGGTGTGTGCCGTGCCCGCCGCGGCCGACGGCCCGAAGGACAACGTCCCGGACAAGGTCCGCCCGGTCCCGCCGGTCGGGAACGACCTGCCGCCGGAGGTGGTGGCCGAGCTGCGGGCCGGCTTGAAGGAGTTGCAAGACCTGCTCAAGGGGCTGGAGAAGCACGAGCTGTTCCCCGACGTGGCGGTGTACGAGAAGGCGGTCCGGTGGGCGCTGGATTACAAGGAGGTGTACGACGGCAAGAAGGACGCCGCCGGGGCGGCGGTGAAGGCGGTGCTGAAGTCCGGACTAGAACGGGCCCAGCAGCTCAAGGACGGCCAGCACCCGTGGACGACGGCCACCGGCCTCGTCGTCCGCGGCTACCGGTCGAAGATCGACGGCTCGTTTCAGCCTTATGGGCTAGTCGTACCGAAGAGCTACAACCCGGACGGAGAGCACAACCACCGGCTCGATGTCTGGTGGCACGGCCGGGGCGAGACCCTGAGCGAAGCGAACTTCATCGACCAGCGGTCGAAATCGCCCGGGGAGTTCACCCCACGCGGGGCGTTCGTCCTCCACCCCTACGGCCGGTACTGCAACGCCAACAAGTTCGCCGGCGAGGTCGACACCCTGGAATGCCTGGACCACGTCGGGAAGTACTACCGCATCGACCACCGCCGGATCGTCGCCCGCGGGTTCAGCATGGGCGGAGCGGCCTGCTGGCAGTTCGCCGTCCACTACCCGACCCTCTGGTGCGCGGCCGCCCCGGGGGCCGGGTTCAGCGAGACCCCGGAGTTCCTGAACGTCTTCCAGGGCGAGAAGGCGGACCCGCCCTGGTACGAGCAGAAGCTGTGGCGGCTGTACAACGCGACCGACTCGGCGGCCAACCTCGCCAACCTGCCGACGGTCGCCTACAGCGGCGAAATTGACAAGCAGAAGCAGGCGGCCGACGTCATGGCCCGGGCGATGAAGAAGGAGGGGCTGGACCTCGTACACGTCATCGGTCCGAAGACTGGCCACAGCTACGAGAAGGGGGCGAAGGAGGAGGTCAACCGGTTCGTCGACGCGGCCGCGGCGAAGGGCCGGGAGCCGATGCCGAAGGAGGTCAAGTTCGTCACCTACACCTTGCGGTACAACGAGTGCGCGTGGCTGACGGTGACCGGCCTGGAGCAGCACTGGGAACGGGCGGAGGTGAGCGGCACCCGCGGCGACGGGAAGTACTCGATCCGCACGAAGGGGGTGAGCGCGATCCGGGTCAGCGAACTCGACTTTACCCCGCCCAGGCAGAAGCCGATCACGGGCGTGGTGATCGACGGGGTCGAACTCCCGATCGGCCACAGGGCGTCGGGACTCGTCTGGGGCGATTACCGGAAGGTCGGCGGAAAGTGGCAGTACAACCCGGACGCCCCACCGGGGTTGGCCAAGAAGCCCGGCCTCCAGGGGCCGATCGACGACGCCTTCATGGACCGGTTCCTGATGGTCAAGCCGACCGGCAAGCCGCTCAACGAGAAGGTGGGGCAGTGGGCGGCCGGCGAGATGGCCCACGCCGTCGACCACTGGCGGAAGCAGTTCCGCGGCGACGCCCCGGTCAAGACCGACACCGAGGTTACGAAGGACGACATCGAGAGTGGGAGCCTCGTCCTCTGGGGCGACCCGTCGAGCAACGCGATCCTCGCCAAGATCGCCGACAAGCTGCCGGTCAAGTGGACCGCGGACGGCATCACCCTCGGCGACAAGACCTACCCGGCCGGGACGCACGTGCCGGTCCTCATCTACCCGAACCCGCTCAACCCGGCCAAGTACGTCGTCCTCAACAGCGGGTTCACGTTCCGCGAGTACGACTACCTGAACAACGCCCGGCAGGTGCCGAAGCTCCCGGATTACGCCGTCCTGGATGTCACCACCCCGCCGAACAGCCGGTATCCCGGGAAGGTCGTCCGGGCCGGGTTCTTCGGCGAGAAGTGGGAGCTGCTGCCCGACGACGGCAAGTAAGGGTGTGTCGTGGGGCCGGTGGCCCCCCCTGGGACCGCGGCCGTCCCGGCCGCTCTTTAACTGAGCCCGGAGCGGCCGGGACGGCCGCGGTCCCAGGGAGGCGCCGGCCCGGCGAAGG
>JAIEQO010000722.1 GCA_019747655.1 Gemmataceae bacterium
CCGGTCAGCAGAGGAAAGGCACCAAGGAGTAGGTAAGAACGGCGTGTTTTTGGTCTGGACAACGGGGTCCACCTTAGTGCCCCTCCCGCAAACCCCCGTGTCCCAGATCGAGATTACCCAGGACGGAGTGTTCAACATCACCGATGGGGCCGGGAGGTGGGGTGACCCGGGCGGGAACGCCACGCTCCTGCAGATGGTGAACAACGGGACGACTGACGCTGACCTACCGGCCGGCCGGACGACCACCTACGTCGGCAAGTTCACCAACAACGGCACTTTCCAGGTCAAGACCGGCACCCTCGTCCTGGCCGGGCTCGCCGAGCAAGGGATGGGACAGACCGAGCTGTACACCAACGGCACCCTCAAGCTGACCAGCGCCACCGAGGGCCGGGTGTACAACGTCCGCATCGGGGCGCTGATCGGGGACGGGACGGTGGACGGGAACCTGATCCTGAACTCGATCCCCGGGTACCCGGCCCCGGTGCTCAGCCCCGGGTTCAACGCCCCGGGCCCGAACGGCGCCCACGGGACCGGGCTGATCGCCATCACCGAGTCGTTCGACATCTACAACGCGGCCGATGTCCGGATCGACCTCCTCGGCCAGGGAAGCAACGACCTGATCACGGTCGGCGGGTACGCGGCCCTGAACGGGACTCTGACCGTCTGGGCCCCAACCACCTACACCCCGGCCGCGGGAACGGTCCACACCTTCCTGACCGCCGGCGGCGGCTTCCTCCGGGACTTCACCGCCAAAGTCATGCCGCCGAACAACTCCTGGGTTATCAACGGCCGGAACCACTACTGGCGGTCCGGCAACAGCCCGGCGATGTACTGGGTGATCGTCGAGCGATACGGCCCGCCGTGACCGGCGGTCTGGCGTCGGCCGGGCACACGACCAGAACCCTGTGAGTCCGCCCCGGAACCTCCCAGGTTCGGCGGCCGAACCTACGGGGTTCGAGGATAAGCCTCGGGGGTTGCCGGCCGAACCTACGGGGTCGGAGCCGGCCCCGCGGCTACGGCGTGGCCTTGGCCCCTCGCCCTCGATCGGGGTCGAGACCTCGCAGTCCGGGGTCGGCCGGGCGGTGGGCGACCCGCCCGGCCGGGGTGAACCCGTCAGGCCCGGCGGCGGAGCCGGCGGACCGCCAGCCCGAGCCCGGCGACCCCGGCCAGGGCCACCGACGCCGGCTCGGGGACGGCCTGGGTCTGGACCAGGGCCGCGTAGATCTCGGTCTGGTCCAGGTACAGCCGGTCGACCACCCGGTCCGGGCCGCCGGCTGCGTTCGGCGGGAGCCGGCCGAAGTCCCGCTGGTCGGCGTAGAGGGCCAACAGTTCGGACCCGGGCCCGCGGGCGAAGAGCGGGACGAGTTGGTTGCTGTGCGAGCTGAACTGCCACTTGTGGCCGGGCAGGTTGCCCTTGCCGTTGTCCGTCAGGTCCTGCTGGAAGACGGTGTCCGAGTCCGGGCCGAACAGGAGGTGGTCGTGGTCGGCGGTCACGATCACCAGGGTGTTCGCCCAGTTATTCCCGTTCGTGTTCGCGTCCAGGTAGGCCGAGACGGCGGCGACGGCGGCGTCGAACTCGATCTGGTCCTCGATCATCCGCCCCAGGTTGTTCGCGTGCATCGCCCGGTCGACCCCGCCGCCCTCGACCAGCAGGTACAGCCCGTCCGGGTCCATGTCCAGGACGTTCAGGGCACCGAGGGTCATCTCGGAGAGGGTCGGCACGTCGGTCCGGAGGGGGTGGTGAAGGCGTTGTCGGTCGACGCGGTGAGCCCGTTCGGGCCCCGATACGCCTGGGTCCCGTCGAACGACTTGGGCACCCCGAGGACCTTCTGGCCGGCCGCGTTCGGGTCGGTGACCAGGGCCTGGAAGGCGGCCCGGTCCTGGATCAGCCGGAACCCGCCCGGGTTGTTCGTCGGGTCGGCGTCGGTCAGCTTGGTCCAGTCGGCCTGGGAGATCCAGGAGTAGTTCGGGTTGGCCCGGAGGTTCCCGTTGTTGTCGTAGTCCGGGTTCCCGGTCCCCACGACCACGTCGAGGACGCCGGCGGTGAGCATCTGGTTGGCGATCGCGGTCCGGTTGGCCCGGCTGACGTTGTGGGCCCCGCCGCCGACCGACGGGGTGGCGTCGGCGAACTGGACGGTCGAGACGACCCCGGCCGCCTTCCCCCGGTCGACCGAGGCGAGTTCGGCGAACGTCTTGAGCGGGGTCCCGTTCCCGTTCACGTTGACCGCGTTGTTGTACGTCTTCTGCCCGGTCATGACGGCCGCGATGGTGTTGGCCGAGTCCGGGTAGGTCGTCTTGTTCCATTGACACCCGGCGAACCGGTCGGGGTACCCGCCGGTCGTCGTGCCGACCGGGGTGGCGTCGTAGTTCCGGGCCGGGTTGTACACCGTGTTCGGGTTCTGGGCCAGCCCGGCCGGGCCGGCGATCGGGGTGTTCCCGAACCGCAGCGGGTAGGTCGACGCCCAAGTCTTGTACCAGGCCGGCCCCTGCTGGAGGGACGACATCCCGGTCCAGTAGTTGGTGGCCGCGTAGGTGTTCGCCCCGGCCCCGTCGGCGACCATGATAATGACGTTCTGGGTGAGATACCCGCCCCGCGCCGGTCCGGCCGTCCCGAGTGTGAGCCCCGCGGCAACGGCCGCGGCCGCCACCGCCAAACGGATGCGTGACATTCCGGCTTCTCCTTCCCGGCCCCGCGGGGTGGGGACATCCGTCACCCGCGGCGGTCGGGAAGTCGAAGGTACGGAACGAAATTGGGGATCGGGCGAGCGTTCGGTGAAGGTCCGGAGAGGGTCGGGAGCCGGCCGGCCTACGACGTGACCTTGGCCCCCTCGCCCTCGATCGGGGTGGACACCTCGCCGCCGTCGGCCTCGCAGTCGGGGGTGGGGCGGTCGCCGTGCTCCGGCGGGGGCACGTCCGGCCGGGGCGGGAGCAGCACCAGGTCGCCGTCCGGCGGGCCGAACCGCGGCCGCTCGTCCCCCGGCCGGGGCCGCCACACCTCCGTCCACTGGGCCCACCGCAACGGCACCCGGGCGAACACCAGCCGGCAGGCGTCCAGGACCGGCTCGTCGACCGGACGCCGCTTGGCCGACCGCGGCCGCAGGTCGGCCCCCGGGTCGGCCAGGTCGTACACCACCGGGGCCTTGTCCCGCGGCCCGTACCAGACCAACAGCCCGTCCGGACCGACATCGAAGTCGGCCGCCTCCTTCGGCAGCTCGGCCCGCACCTGCTCCCACGACAGGTCGACCCCGGCCCGCTTGTACAGGTACGCCAGGGCGTCGGCCAACACCCGGGTCGCCCCGGCCGGCAGGTCGGCCACGAACCCCGGGTCGGCCCACCGCCCGACTAGCCACCCGGACCGGTCCTCCCACTCCAGGACTGCGGACTGCGGACTGCGGACTGCGGATTCAGGACCGGCGGTCGGTTCGCCATTCCGCACTCCGAACTCCGCATTACGCACTTCCGACGGGACCAGCTCGACCTTGATCCGGTTCGTCCCGAGTTGGACGCTCCCGACCGCCAGCCGGGGGCCGCCCCAGGCCGCCTCCGGGTTGTTCAGCACCTCGACGAAATCCCGGACGACGAACCGCTTGACCGCCTCCTCCACCTCCCGCAGGGCCTGCCGGTGGGTCCGGGCGGCCTTCCAGTTGTCGGTCCGCTCGGCCTCGGCCTCGGCCGCCCGGAGCTTGGCGTACAGCCGCGGCACCGTCCCCGAGTGGAACCCCCAGTGCAACAGCCCCTTGACCGTCTCCCCGTGCGGGCCGACGTGGACCGGCTGGAGCCCGGTCGGCCGGTTCGCCCGGTACAGTCGCCAGTTCTCCCGCATCTCCCAGAACAGGAACGTGACCACGTCCGGGGACAGCCAGAACGTCCCGATCACCAGCAGCCAGGCGACCGGCCACGTCAGGTACGGGGCCAGCGGCTCGACCAGCGGGGAGCTGAGGGCCACCGCGTCGAACAGCCCGAGGGCCAACAGCAGCGGGTAGACGAACTTGGCGAACAGGAGCGAGAGCGGCAGCTTGAGCGGGTTGACCATCGGCTCGATCAGCACCACGGTGTAGAGCCGGACGAGGAAGGCGACCGGCATCCAGAACAGGCCGGCGACGGCCCGGACGGCGACCGCCCCCCGGCTGGCGTCGCCCCGCAGCCGGAGCCAGTCCTCCGTCCGGGCCAGCACCCACTCGACCGCGTACACCGCCTCCCGGAACAGGTCGTTCACCCACCGCAGGACCGCCGGGAACGACCGGAGCAGGTCGACCCCGGCCCGCAGGGCGTCCAGCCCGAGCAGTTCCAGCGCCCGGCCGATCCCGGAGTTGACCACGAACCAGGCGGCGACGAAGGTGATCGCCCAGACCGGCCACTCCGACCACAGCTTCTCGAACCCGAGCAGGACCAGGACGCCCATCACCCCCGCCGTCAGGGCGGACGGCTTGACGGCGAAGTTGAGTGCCGCCTGGACGGCCCCGCTGCCCAGCACCCGCCGGACCCACGGGCTTTCCCACGCCCGCCGGGGCAGCTCCCAGACGAAGAACCGGACGGTCCGGTAGCCGGTCCGGCCGGCCGCCGCCAGCCACCCGCGGACCGCGGCCGAGTGGATGGCCGCCAGGATGACCACCCCGAGGGCCGCCCAGGCGGCGTGGAACCGCCAGTCCGCGTTCCACCCGGCGTACACCTCCGGGACCGCCTCCCGGGTCCACCACCGGGACCGCCACTCCCAGCCGGTGTGGACCAACAGCCAGACGAACTCGGCGGCCAGCAGGGCCGCCCCGAACGGCAAGGTGACGTTCCGGGTCAGCCACCGGCCGGCCGGGGTCCCGAAGTTCACCGCCGTCACCCGCTCCAGGCTGCGGGTGTACGGCTCGGCCCGGCGGTACACCCCGTCCAGGGTGGCCGCGAGGCGATTGTCCAGCCGCAGGAGCGGGTCGCCGGTGATGTACTCGCCGAGCCCGGCCAGGTCGGGCAGCTTGACCTGCCCGCGGGCGATCGCGTCCCGGACGTCCCCGAACCCGAGGAACCCGGCCGCCGAGATGCGGTCGAGCAGCTCCTCGACCGTCTTCTTCAGGGCCGCCTCTTCGGGCAGCGAAGCCGGCCTCAGCCCGGCGTCGTGGAGGGCGTCGGTCAGGACCGGGCGGAACTTGGCCCGGAGCTGGGCCTCGGCCCGGTCCCCGGCGTCCCGCAACAGCCCGGTCAGGGCCTGCCGGTCGGCGTCGGTCAGCCGGGCCTCGGCCACCCGCCGGGCGGCGCTCCGCAGGTGGGCCGGGACCCGGACGAACCGGCGGCTGACCAGCTCCCGCCGGAGCGGCCGCTTGCCGACGCTCAAGAGGTAGCGGGCCAGGTCCAGGGCGTACACCGGCTGCTCGTGCTCGACCGCCGCCCGCTGGAGGTCGTACAAGAGCGCCGCCTCGACCGGCCGGTTCCCCTGGTCGGCCTTGTCCAGCAGGACCCCGAGCAGCCGCCGCCACCCGGCCGTCGCCTCGTCCGGCAGCCCGAGGGCGTCCCGGAGCCGGTCGGCCAGCCGGTCGATCCACTCCCGGGCCGCTTTGCGAGCCACGGCCGTCTTCTCCCCGGGGGCGACCCGGGCGGCCTCGGTGTGGAGGATGGCGGCCCGGACGGCGTCCCCGCCCCGGCCGGCCCGGTTCGCCTGCCGGGAGAGGGAGTCGAAGTAGTCGTGCGACTCGTCCGACTGGTCGTCCGTCTTCGGCCGGGGGACGGGAGCCCCGGCCAGCCGGGTCTTGGCGAACAGGGCGGCCCCGTCCACGTCCTCGGCCAGCAGGGCGTCCACGACCGCCGCCGGCGGGAGGCTCGGGAAGTAGACCGCCACCTGGGCCGGGCTGAAGTGCCGCAGCTCCAGGTAGAAGGCGGCGAACTCGGCGTAGGCGTCCCGGTCGTCGGCGTCGGCCCCCAGGAGGCCGTCGTGGGCCAGGACGTTGCGGGCCTCCTCGAACGCGGCCGGGCCGAGGGCCTCGACCCGGTCCCGGAACGCGGCCGGGGTCAGCCCGCCGACTTTCGGCTCGACCGCCCGGTGAACCGCCGCGTGGAACAAGAGCCGCCAGTACCGGCCGAGCAGGGCGTCCCGGGGGCCGGTCAGTTGGTCGGCGGTCGGCCGCTCCAAAACCAGGACCGCGTCCTCGGGCAGTTGGTGGTCGGGCGGGAGGTGGAGGTCGTCCCAGTCGACGTGCTTGGTCAGGGTCCGGCGGTCGACGACGAGGCAGTGGCTGTGCGGGACCCGCCAGACGGCCCAGGTGGTGCCGGTGGCTTTCTGGACGAGCCAGTTGAGGGTGGACGGGGGGAGGAGGACGGCGGCCGGGTCGGCCTCGCGGAGCAGCCGGCTGAGTTCCTCCAGCTTCATGGCCGGGCTCGCGGCGGCAAAGAGGACGAAGGTTTAGACAGGATAACAGGATAAGCAGGATCAGGAAAGAACGAGGGGATCGGGCCCTGCGTCCTTCCTTAATCCGGTGATCCTGTTATCCTGTCTAAACTCTTCTCCCGTATCGCCGTCAGGCGTCCTTCCCGCGAATCTTGGCCTTGAGGACGTGCCGGAGCCGGCCCTCGACCTTGCCGTGGGCCTTCTCGATCTCCTTGTCCGAGAGCGTCTTGTCCGGCGACTGGTACACGAGGGCGTAGGCCAGGCTCTTGGTCCCGGCCGGGACGCTCTCGCCGGTGTACACGTCGAACAGCACCGCGTCGGTCAGCAGGTCGCCGCCGGCGGCGCGGATTTCCGCCAGTACCGCCTCGGCCGGGGTCTCGGCCGGCACGATCACGGCGATGTCCCGCTTGGCCGGCGGGACGGTCGGGAACGGCCGGTACGGGAACCGATCCGGGACGGCGGCCAGGATTGCTTCGAGGTCGAGTTCGGCGACCTGCACGGCCCGGTCGGCGAACACCTTGCCGAACGCGGCCGCGACCTTCGGGTGCAACTCGCCGAAAGTGCCGACGGCGGCCCCTTTCACGACCAACTCGGCCGACCGGCCGGGGTGGAGGTGGGCCGGGTTCGCGGCCTTGCGGACCGCCACGCCGGGCAGGTGGAGGTCGGCGGCCAGGGTTTCGACGACGCCCTTGAGGTCGTAGAAGCCGTAGGCCGGGGGCTTCAGGCCCTGCGGGTCGTCCCACGCCGCGGCCGACCGCCGGCCGCACAGCACGACGGCCAGCCGCCGGGGCTCGTCCGGGAGTTGGGACCCGGCCCTCGGGAGATAGACCGGCCCGACCTCGAACAGGGCGACCGAATCGGCGGACTCCAGGTTGGTGTGGGCGACGGCGAAGAGTCCGGGCAGGAGCGTGGTGCGGAGGACGGACCGCTCGGGGGAGACGGGGTTGAGGAGGCGGACAAGACCCCACCCCCCGACCCCCTCCCCCGCGGGGGGAGGGGGAGTTTTGTCCGGCTCCCCTCCCCCCGCGGGGGAGGGGTTGGGGGTGGGGTCTAACTTGGTTTCCGCCTCCGGGCTGCTCAGGCTGTACGTCACGCACTCCTGCAACCCGGCGTCGGCGAGCAGGTCGCGGACGTGCTCCTCCAGCTCCAGCGACCGGTTGCCCTTCTGCTCGGGCAGCTCGCGGGCCAGCAGCGTCTCCGGCAGCTTGTCGTAGCCGTACACCCGGGCCAACTCCTCCACGAGGTCGGCGGCCCCGGCCTGGATGTCGAGCCGGGTCGGCGGGGTCGTCACCGACCAGCCGTCGCCGCTCTTCTTCACCTCGAACTGGAGCGCGGTCAGCACCCGCTCGACCTCGGCCGGGGGGATGTCGAACCCGAGCAGCCGGCGGATGTCCGCGGGTCGGAGGGCGATCGTCTGCGGCGGCACCGGGGCCGGGTAGGCGTCCACGATCCCCGCAAGGACCTCGCCGCCGGCGAGGTCCTTGAACAGTTGGGCGGCCCGGACCGCGGCCGGCTTGGACTGCTCCGGATGCACGCCCTTGCTGAACCGCCCGCTGGCCTCGCTGAACAAGCTGAACTGCCGGGCCGTCTTGCGGACGCTTACGAAATCGAAGCTCGCCGATTCGAGGAGAATGGTTTTCGTGGCGGCGGTCACTTCGGTTTCGAGGCCGCCCATCACGCCGGCCAGGGCGATCACCCCGGCCGTGTCGGCAATCACGAGGTTGTCCGGCCCCAGCTCCCGCTCGGCCTTATCGAGGGTGACGAGCTTCTCGCCGGCCTTCGCCGGGCGGACGATGACCGTCGGCGGCTTGCCGCCGGCCCGCTTGGCCAGCACGTCGTAGTCGAAGGCGTGGAGCGGCTGGCCGGTCTCCAGCATCACATAGTTCGTGATGTCCACGACGTTGGAGATCGGCCGCATGCCGGCGTAGTCGAGCCGGGTCCGCATCCACCGCGGGGCTTCGCCGATGGTCACGTTGCGGATGCCGGTGGCCGTGTACCGGCCGCACAGCTTCGGGTCGGCGATCTCGACTTTCACCTTACCCGCGACCGGCTCGGCGACGGTTCCGACCTTCGGCTCCTGGACGTGGAGCTTGCCGCCGGTCAGGGCCGCGACCTCCCGGGCGATCCCGGTCAGGGCCAGGCACCGGGCCATGTTCGGCAGCACGTCCAGCTCGACCACGACATCACCCAACACGTCGGCCGCCGGCGTCCCGGGGGCCGGGTCGGCGTCGTCCAGGATGATGATCCCCTCGTGCTCGTCGGAGATGCCCAGCTCGAAGTTGGACATGCACATGGCGTCGTTCATGATCCCCCGGAGGGCCTTCGGCTCCAGGGTAAAGACCGCCTTCTTGCCGTCCTTGTCGGTGTAGTAGTACCGGGTCCCCCGGAGCCCGAGGATGACCTTCATCCCGCTCTCGCCGGGGCTAATGTTCGGGGCCCCGGTGACGACGGTCTTCGGCGCGTCGGCCCCGTAGTCGATGGTCACGAGCTTGAGCTTGTCGGCGTCCGGGTGCCGGTCGATCTTGAGCACCTTGCCGACGACCACCTTGTCCCGGTCCCAGACGAGGCCGGGGTCCTTCGGCCGCAGCCCGGGCGGCACGGGGAGCCCGAACACCTCGACCCCGGCCGCCTCCAGACCGGCGAGGGTCAGCCGCTCGACCAATGCCGCCGGGTCGGCCGGCAGGTCGACGGACTCGCGGAGCCAGGACAGCGGAACGCGCATGGCACGACCTTCGGGAACGGGTCAGCAGGACATGCTAGGGGACGGGCGAAACCCCGGCACGGGTTCGGGGCCGGTGGCGCCGGTCGGGGTGGAATTGCGGCCCGACCCTTGACGCCCGGATCGGGTACTCTTAACGTTATTCTTTCCGAATCATCGTAGGGCCGGCTGTGCCGGCCGCCGGTGAGGGCGGCCGGCACAGCCGGCCCTACGGCTCGGAGACCGGGACGGCGAGGAGGCGGGCGTGGCCAGCAGCGAGCGGATCCGCATCCGGATGGAAGGGTACGACCACGAGGTCCTCGACCGGACGGCCGGCGAGATCGTCCAGACGGCCCGGGAGAACGGGGCCGATGTCCACGGGCCGATCCCGCTGCCCACCCGGATCGAGCGGTACACGGTGCTGCGGAGCCCGCACATCGACCGCAAGAGCCGGGAGCAGTTCGAGATCCGGACCCACAAGCGGCTGATCGACATCCTCCGGCCGACCCAGAAGACGATCGAGGCCCTGAACAAGGGCCTCAACCTGCCCCCGGGCGTGGACATCAAGATTCGGGTCATCGCCGCCGGGGGGCGGTAAATTCCGGCGGCCCGGGTGTTGCTTCGCCCGGCCGGCGCCTTAGAACAAGTAGCTCCCGCCCGCCGGGGTGCCCTTCGGGGCGAAGTCCGGCGGGCGGTTCCGTGCGACAGGCATCCCCGTCTCGCCGCCGGCCGGTTCACCCCGGCCAACTGTGCGGCCCCCCGGGCAACCGGGAGCGGGCGGGGGCAGGAGTGGTCCTCCCATGGCCGACCAGCCGACGACCGCCCCCGCCGGGGGTGACAAGCCCGCCGTCATCACGCGGGCGATGCTCAAGCGGAAGCGGAAGGAGAACGCCCGGGCCAAGAAGGGCCCGCGGTCGCCGGCCGTCGTCGAGTACGCCGACCCGATCACCGTCCCGGTCCACAACAAGGCCGGGCAGGAGGTCGGGACCGTGACCGTCGACCCGAAAGAGTTCGGCGGGAAGATCAGCAAGCAGTTGATGCACGACGCCGTGATCATGTACCGGGCCAACCAGCGGGCCGGGACGCACAGCACCCTCCGCCGGGGTGAGGTGGCCGGGAGCACCAAGAAGATTTTCCGCCAGAAGGGGACGGGCAACGCCCGGGCCGGGACCAAGCGGACGAACAAGCGGCGGGGCGGCGGCACCGCCAAAGGCCCGAAGCCCCGCGACTACTCGTACTCGATGCCCAAGAAGGCCGTCCGGGCGGCCACCCGGATGGCCATCCTGTCGAAGTTCCTCGACAAGGAGGCCGTCATCCTGGACGAGCTGGCCATCGCCGCCCCGAAGACCAAGGAGGTCACGGCGGTCCTGAAGGCCATCAAGGTCGGGACGAAGGCGACCGAGGCCGGCGAAAAGCCCGTGACCCTGGCCGACCAGACGGTCCTGATCGGGACCGAGCAGCTCGACCAGAACGTCTACCGGTCGGCCCGGAACATCGAGGGCGTCAAGGTCCTGCCGGTCGGCGAGTTCAACTGCTACCGGGTGCTGCGGCACAAGCGGCTGCTCCTGACCAAGGCGGCGTTCGAGTACCTGCGGGACCCGGAGGCGGCCCGGGAGCGGCTGGCGGCCGCGGCCCCGCCGAAGCCGGAGAAGCCGGCGATCGTCCGCCGCGGCCGGGCGGCCCGGATCATCAAGCGGAAGGCGGCCCTGGCCGCCGCGAAGGCGGACGGGGCGGCGGCCCCGGCCAAGTAAAGACCCATACGGCGGAACGCCCCGGCCGCCGGGCCGGGGAGGAGCGGAGCGATGGCGACACCCCGTCCGAGGCCGAAGCGGTATCTGCGGAAGCTGGCCGCCCGCAAGCCGTGCGTCCACGGCCAGCCGGGGGTCGAGCTGCGGCCGTACCAGGTCATCATCCGCCCGCTGGTGACCGAGAAGGGGACCCACCAGAGCACCCGGTACAACGCCTACACGTTCGAGGTCAACCCGATCGCCACCAAGCCCATGATCCGGGCGGCGGTCCAGGAGCTGTTCAGCGTCCGGGTCGAGGACGTGCGGACCCAGAACCGCAAGGGGAAGGTGACCCGCAGCCGGGGGGTCGAGGGCCGGCACGCCAACTGGAAGAAGGCCGTCGTCGCCCTCCACAAGGACGACAAGATCGAGTTCTTCTAACGGATTGTGTAGGGTGGGTCCGGGCGGTCCGCCGGACCGCCGACCCACCACGCGACCCCGGTGGGTCGGCGGTCCGGCGG